>JAGRJL010000178.1:2812-7521 GCA_020442775.1 Lysobacterales bacterium
CCCGAAGGTCTGCGCACCCATGAGCTCTATCCCAACGGCATTTCCACCAGCCTGCCCTTCGACGTCCAGGTCGCGCTGGTGAGAAGTATCCGGGGCCTTGAGCACGCGCGCCTGCTGCGCCCGGGCTACGCAATTGAATACGACTATTTCGATCCGCGTGACCTGCACCCGTGGCTGGCCACCAAGAATTTCGCCGGACTCTATTTCGCCGGCCAGATCAACGGCACTACCGGCTACGAAGAGGCGGCTGCGCAGGGGCTGATCGCCGGGCTGAATGCGGCGCGCGAGGCGCAGGGTCAGCAACCGTGGTTCCCGCGGCGCGATCAGGCCTACATCGGGGTGCTGATCGACGACCTGGTCACTCATGGCACCGACGAGCCTTACCGGATGTTTACCTCCCGGGCGGAATATCGTTTGCAGCTGCGCGAGGACAATGCCGACCTGCGTCTCACTCCGATGGGCAGGGAGTTGGGACTGGTAGACGATGAGCGCTGGGCGCGTTTTGCGCGCAAGCGGGAGGCGATCGAAGCCGAGAGCGCGCGGCTGCGCTCGCTCTGGGCCAGTCCCAGCAACGCGCTGGGCGCAGCGATTGCCGCTCAGATGGATCTGAGCCTGACCCGCGAAACCCCGCTGTTCGATCTGCTCAAGCGGCCCGAATTCAACTATGCCACCCTGATGCAGCTCGATCAGGTCGGTCCCGGCATCGACGATGCCAGCGCCGCCGAACAGGTTGAGATCCAGTCGCGCTATGAGGGCTATCTGGTGCGACAGCAGGTCGAAATCGACCGCAACCGGCGCAACGAGGATCAACAGATCCCGGCCGACTTTGATTACGCGGAAGTCTCGGGCTTGTCGGCCGAAGTGCTGCAGAAGCTGCAGCGGGTGCGCCCCGCCAGCATCGGCCAGGCCGGACGGATCTCGGGAGTCACCCCGGCCGCGGTCTCGCTGCTGCTGGTGCATCTGCAGCGCCGCCGCGCCAGCCGGGTCGCCTGATCAGGCACCACTGAACTGGCTGCGGTACTGCTGCGGCGACATCGACAGATGACGCTGAAACAGACGACGCAGACTTTCCGCTGAGCCCAGACCCACTTCTGCCGCGATTGGGGTGAGCCCCTGGCTGGACTCTTCCAGCCGCCGTCTGGCCGCCTCCAGCCGCAGCTGTTCCACATAGCGCGCCGGACTGAGCGCGCTGGTCTGCTGAAAGCGGCGGGCGAAGTTGCGCGGACTCATGCTGACCCGCCTGGCCAGCGTAGGCACCGACAAATCCTGATCCAGGTGGTCGACCATCCACCCTTGCAGCTCGGCGATTCGATCATGATCGCGCGCCTGTGCCGCCAGGGTTCGACTGCGCTGCGGCTGACTGCCGGATCGCTTGAAAAACATCACCAGCTGCTGCGCGATCTCCAGCGCCAGGGCCGCGTCATGGTCACGCTGGATCAGGGCCAGGGCCAGATCCATTCCGGCAGTGACCCCGGCCGAGGTGTAGAGGCGGTCGTTGGCGCAAAGGTAGATGGCGTCGGGAACGATGCTGCAGCCGGGCGCGAGCTGAGCAAGGCGATCGCAATAGTCCCAGTGGGTGGTGGCCCGCTTGCCGTCGAGCAGTCCGGCGCTGGCCAGCACCAGGGCGCCGGTGCAGATGCTGGCGATGCGCGCCCCACCGGCCTGCATCGCCCGCAGCCAGCTGCGCAGCTCGAGGTCGGCGGCGATCCGCTCCCAGCCGATCCCGCCGGCCACCAGCAAGGTGTCGGCCGCTTGCACTTCCCGCCAACTGCGTGCGGCCTGCAGCGCCAGCCCTGGCGAGGAGCACGCCACTGTACCGGCTTGCTCAGCAACGACTTCCAGACTGTAGGCCGGTTCGCGCAGAGATTTCTGCTGCACCAGCCAGCGATTGGCCCGGCCGAAAACCTCCATCGGCCCGGTCACGTCCAACACCTGGACGTCGCGGTATGCCAGACAAAGCACTCGATGCGTCATCACCCGCAAGCCTGATCATCAAACTGCGCCAAGCTCACCACGCATTCGGCCAGAATGCATGTGTCTATCTGCACAGCCTCGAAGACCTGCGGCAGGCTATCTGTGCGCCACTGTTGGTGCGGCCGGACGAGACTGTCATGCTGGACGATCTGCGATTTGCCCTGCGTAGCCTGCTGCGCACGCCGGGCTCGGTGCTGGCCATCACCCTGATTCTGGGTCTGGGGATCGGCGTCAACACGGCCGTCTTCAGCCTCTACGACGGCGTGGTGCTGCGCGATCTCCCCTACCAGAACGCGGACCGGCTGGTCTTGCTGCAGCAGCACATGGCCGAGGACCGCACCCAGACGGTGGGCTTCTCACCGCTGGAGCGCGCCGATTATCAGAGCGTGACCGCGCTGGACCGGGTGGAGGAGTTCCACACCATGTCCTTCACCCTGCTCGGTCTTAACGAACCGCTGCGGGTGCAGACTGGGGTGGTGTCCGCATCCTTCTTTGCCACCCTGGGAGTAAATCCCATCCTCGGCCGGGACTTTGCCGAAGGAGAGGACGACTACGCTGCGGCGCCGCTGATGCTGCTCAGCAACGAATTCTGGCGCGAACACGCCGGCGCCGATCCCAACATCGTCGGCACCACCCTGACCATGAACGATCGCGCCCACCAGATCATTGGCGTGCTGCCCCCAATCACCCAGCTGCCCAACGCCAACGACGTCTACATCACCCTGGCGCACTGTCCAGCGCGCTCCAATCCCAACAACTACGACAACCGCAGCTTCCGGCTGGTCCAGGCGATCGGGCGCACCGCGCCGGGCGCGGATCTGGAGCGGGTCAATCTGGAGCTGGCGACGGTCGCGAGCCGGCTCAAGACCAGCTATCCGGACCAATACCCGGGTGATCAGCGTTACGAAGTGGACGCCACGCCGTTCAAGGACGTCTACGCCGCCAATTTCGTTGATACCGGCACCCTGCTGCTGTGGGTCGCCGGATTGATCCTGCTGGCGGCGCTGGCCAACGTCTCCAATCTGGCACTGGTTCGACTGAGTCGGCGCAGCGGCGAACTGGGCGTGCGCGCCTCCTTTGGAGCAACCCGGGCCAGGATCATGCGTCTGCTGCTGGTCGAGCATCTGGCCCTGGGCCTGATCGGCGGCCTGCTTGGCATCGTGTTTGCGATTCTCAGCGTGCATCTGCTGCGCGACTACGCTCTGCGCTTCACCCCGCTGGCCAATGACGTCAGCCTGGATCTGCGGGTGCTGGCCTTCGGGGTGACGTTGTCGCTCCTGGTTGGCCTGATCACCGGTCTGCTGCCGGCGATCAACGCACGTCTGTTTGAGCGACCGTTGGTCAATCTCAGCACCCGTACCGCCAGCGATGCCGGCGGGATGAAGAAAATTCGCGGCGGGCTGATTGTGGCCCAGCTCGCGGTGACCCTGATTGTCGCGACCGCCGCCTCGATGCTGCTGAAGTCTCTGGCGGCGCTGGACCGGGTCGATCCCGGCTTTCCGATTGAGCGCGTAGTCAGCGCGCGGGTGGAGCTGAACACCGCCAACTACCGGGATTTCGTCAAACGCACCCAGTTTGTAGAACAGCTGCAGCAGCGCCTGGCGGCCGATCCCAGCGTACGCGCCAGCGGGGTGTCGCTGACCGTGCCGATGCAATCCTCCGGCGCGTTCATGGAGACCGCGATCAGCCTGCCCGACCGACCGGATCTGGACACCAGCCGGCTGGCCAGTCCGGACTACCGGGTCGCCGGCGAGAGCTATTTCGAAACGCTGGGGATCGCGCTGCTGAGCGGGCGCATGTTTAGCGCCGACGACAACGGCGAGACCTACCCGGTGGTGCTGATCAACCAATCTCTGGCCCGCCTTTACTGGCCCGACGGCGATCCGGTGGGCAAGCGGCTGACCCCGCAGATGAACATGACCACCTTCAGCGATCAACCCGATTTCGAGGTGATCGGCGTGGTCGCCGACGTCATGCAATACGGTCTGCGCGAAGCGGAGGGACCGGCCTTCTACGTGCCCTATCGGCAGGGACCGTTCCGCCAGCTACGGGTCAGCGTGCGGGCCGCCGACAACGAAGGCCGGATCAAGACCCTGATCCGCAACAGCGTGCGCGCAATCGATCCCGACATCCCGCTGGACCAGCTGATGACCCTGGTCGAAGTACGCGACCAGACCCTGGCCTCGACTCGACTGATGGCCAGCCTGATTGGTGCCTTTGCGGCCCTGGTGGGTTTGATCTCTGCGATTGGCCTGGGCGGCCTGATCGCCTACGACATTGACCAACGCGCACGGGAGTTCTGCATCCGGCTGGCGCTGGGCGCCAAACCCGGCAGTCTGGTCCGGCTGATGCTGGGCAATGGACTCAAGCTGACCGGCCTGGGCCTGCTGATCGGGGTGTTCGGCGCGGCGATGATCGGTCGTGGACTGGAGGAGTTTCTCTACGCCACCGGCGCCATTGATCTGCTCAGCATCATCGCCGCCGCCCTGGGCCTGATGCTGATCGCGGTGATCGCCACCTTGATCCCGGCGCGCCGACTGACTCGCGTCGACCCGGCGGCGGCATTGGCCGAGCAATAGCCTTGTGGACCGCGGGCGTTCCGCCCGCATCGCTCTGACCAACCGGAATAGTGCGACAAGCAACGGTGTTGCAGGGCCCTGTTGGAATGTTGGCCATGTCCCTGCGCGGGCCTGAAAGACAAGGAGCGAAGAGCATGCGGGCGAGACGCCCGCGGT
>JAGRJL010000179.1 GCA_020442775.1 Lysobacterales bacterium
AAGAGGGCCCAGGGCCCAGAAGAGCAGCGGTCCAACGCCGCTGGGCCCTGAGCCCTGGGCCCTTCTCCCTGTCTTTGCTCCAAGCTACCCAACCACATTCACCAGCTTGTTGGGCACCACGATCACCTTCTTGGGCGCGCGACCTTCCAGGTGCTTTTGCACCGATTCGTCGGCCAGCGCGGCCTGTTCCACCAATTCCTTGGCGGTATCGGGGGCCAGCTCCAGCCGCGAGCGCAGCTTGCCGTTGACCTGAATCACGATGGTTACCAGATCGCGCTTGAGCGCTTCCGGATCGGCTTGCGGGAAGGGCTGGTCTTCGATCAGGGTCTCGCCGTGGCCCAGCGCCTGCCACAGCGCGTGGCTGGCATGCGGGGTGATCGGGTTGATCAGCAGGGTGATCGCCTCCCAGCACTCCTGCAGCAGGGCCCGGCTCTGTTCCCCGCGGTCGGCAAACTTGGCGATTGCATTGATCAGCTCCATCAGCGCGGCGATCGCGGTGTTGAAGGCGAAGCGCTGGCCGTAGTCGTTGCCGACCTTGGCGATGGTTTCATGCAGCGCGGTGCGCAGCGCCTTCTGTTCGGCGCTCAGGGCGCTCGCATTCAGCGGCTGGGTGGGACCCGCCGCGACGTGCTCGGAAACCATCCGCCACAGCCGGCGGAGGAAGCGGGCCATTCCCTCGACTCCGGATTCGCTCCATTCCAGCTGCTGATCCGGCGGTGCAGCGAACATGCTGAACAGACGCACGGTATCGGCACCGTAGAGGTCGATCAGGGTTTGCGGATCGACCCCATTGTTCTTGCTCTTACTCATCTTCTCGGTCGCGCCGATCACCACCGGCAGGCCATCGCTGACCAGGCGGGCGCCGGTCATTCTTCCGCGCTCGTCGCGTTCCACCGTGACATCGGCAGGGTTGTACCAGTGCCGTGCGCCATCTACACCATCGCGGAAAAAGGTCTCGGCCACCACCATGCCCTGACACAGCAGCCGCTGCGCCGGCTCATCGGCGGTCACCATCCCGGCATCGCGCATCAGCTTGTGCCAGAAGCGGAAATACAGCAGATGCATCACCGCGTGTTCGATGCCGCCGATGTACTGGTCCACCGGCAGCCAGTAGTTGGCGCGTTCGTCGACCATTTGCGCCGCACCCGGGCTGGTGTAGCGGGCGTAGTACCAGCTGGACTGGACGAAGGTGTCGAAAGTGTCGGTCTCGCGCTCGGCGGCGCCACCACAGCTTGGGCAGCTGGTCTTGCGCCACTCCGGATCGACCTTGATCGGCGAGGCCACGCCCATGAAGGTCACATCCTCCGGCAGGGTCACCGGCAGTTGCTCCTCGGGGACCGGCAGCGCACCGCACTGTTCGCAGTAGATGACCGGAATCGGGCAGCCCCAGTAGCGCTGGCGCGACACGCCCCAGTCGCGCAGCCGGTAGTTGACCCGGGTGCGGCCATGGCCCTGATCGGTCAGCCAGGCGAAGGCCTGATCGAAATCCATCCCGTCCAGTGGGCCGGAGTTAATGCAGCTGCCGCGTTCAATGATGGCCGCCTGCGCGATGTCCGCATCTTGCACGCCCGCTGGTTCGATCACCTGGCGAATCGGCAGCTGATATTTGGTCGCGAATTCCCAGTCGCGCTGATCGTGGCCGGGCACTGCCATCACCGCGCCGGTGCCATAGCCCATCAGCACGAAGTTGGCCGCCCACACCGGCACCGATTCGCCACTCACCGGATGGATCGCGCTCAGGCCCAGCGGCATGCCCCGCTTTTCCATGGTTTCCACAGTCGCCTCGGCCACACCGGCCTGGGTGCATTCGGCCAGGAAGGCGGCCAGCTCGGGATTGCTCTGCGCTGCCGCCCTGGCCAGCGGGTGCTCTGCGGCCACCGCCAGATAGGTCACTCCCATCAGGGTGTCGGGGCGAGTGGTGTAGACGGTCAGCGGCTCGTGACCGCTCACCTGAAAGTCGATCTCCAGACCGGTCGAGCGGCCGATCCAGTGCCGCTGCATGGTCTTCACCGACTCTGACCACTCCGGCAGCTGATCGAGCTCGGCCAGCAGTTCGTCGGCGTAGTCGGTGATCTTCAGGAACCACTGCTGGATCTCGCGGCGCTCGACCACCGCGCCGGAGCGCCAGCCGCGTCCGTCCACCACCTGCTCGTTGGCCAGCACGGTCTGGTCGATCGGGTCCCAGTTCACGACCGAGTTCTTGCGGTAGACCTTGCCCTTGCGGAACAGCTCGGTGAAGAAGCGCTGCTCGTGTACGTAGTACTCGGGCTTGCAGGTGGTGACCTCGCGCGACCAGTCGTAGGCAAAGCCCAGCGACTGCAGCTGCCGGCGCATGTTGTTGATATTGGCGTAGGTCCAGGCCGCTGGTGCAGTGCCGTGCTTGATCGCGGCGTTTTCCGCCGGCAGGCCGAAAGCGTCCCAGCCCATCGGTTGCAGGACATTCTTGCCCAGCATCCGCTGGTAGCGGCTGACCACGTCGCCGATGGTGTAGTTGCGCACGTGCCCCATGTGCAATGCGCCAGACGGGTAGGGCAGCATCGAGAGGCAATAGAACTTCTCGCGCGAAGGATCTTCAGTCACCTCAAAACTGTGGTGATGGTTCCAGTAGCCCTGGGCAGCGGCTTCGATGGCCTTGAAATCGTAGTGTTCGCGCATAGTTCCGTCGGGAAATTGAGCAAAGCCTTATAGTTTGGTGCTTCAGTGAGGCTTCGCGCAATATTCGAGTGCACGCAAACGATGGATTCACCGATGCCGGATGGTCCTCATCGCCAGCATCCGATCGACGGCGCAGCAGGCTAGAGCATGGACCAGGCTGAACCGGGAGGTCGGCCGGATGAAGCCGCGGATCAGCTCGTGAAGGCGGCTGCTCATGCAGGGGGGGTGCGAGGCCCGCTGCTGCTCCGGCATCAAACGACAAAAGCATTTGTCAATCCCGCGATCTTCGAAGAAGTAGTCGTTTCCGCGGGCGCGGGTAGGGCAAACTGGGAAGTCCAGGGGGATAGATGACTGATGCAGGGCCTCGACCAATCGCGTTGGCAAGCGTTGATGACGCGCATTGGTGCGCGAGACGCCGGCGGGCAGGTGTTCAAGGACCTCGAGTCCGCCTACGGCGAACGCCACCGCTATTACCACAACCACACCCACCTGCGTGGCTGCTTCAAGCTGTTCGACGCCGTTCGCGGCCATTTTCAAAGGCCCGATGAGGGCGAGTTGGCCCTGTGGTTTCACGACGCGATTTACCGGACCCGGTCGACCCTCAATGAGGCCGAGAGCGCTGCCTGGGCGCGGCGTTTCCTGGAGGAAGAGTCGATCAACCAGGCGAGCGCGGAGCGGGTGGCCCAGATGATCCTGTCCACTCGCCACGATCAACCGGCGCCTACCCCTGATGCTGCGCTGGTTTGCGACATCGATCTGGCCGTATTGGGCGTGCCGCCAGATGTCTATGACGATTTCGAGCATCGCGTCCGCCGTGAATACTGGTGGGTTCCGGAGCCCACTTTCGTGGCCAAACGTCAGGCCATTCTTGAGCGCTTCCTGAGCGCCGACAGCATTTACCAGACCGATTTGCTGCGCGAACTGCTGGAGCCGGCGGCACGCGCGAATCTGACTCGATGGTGCGGGATACTCGGGCGCCGACGGAGCGCCGGATAGCCAACCCCAGGGCTGGGGTCCCCCCGCTTTGGCGATCTGCTTGTAATTGAGCGCGCTGCCCCCAGTTAACTGCGCCTGTCGCAGCTATCGTGGAAGACCCATGGTCAACGCCGAAATGATCATCAATGCCACCACTCAGAACTTCGAGGCCGAGGTGATGGAGGCCTCGTTCCAGACCCCGGTGCTGGTGGACTTCTGGGCGCCATGGTGCGGACCCTGCCGGATGTTGATGCCGCTGCTGGACAAGATCGTGGGCAGCTACAACGGGGCCCTGCGTCTGGCCAAGGTCAACACCGATGAGGAGGGGGAGATCGCCGGCAGTTTTGGGATTCGCTCATTGCCTACCGTGGTGCTGATCAAGGATGGCAAGCCGATCGATGGCTTCATGGGCGCCCAGCCAGAAGGGGCGATCAGAGCCTTCCTGGCCAAGCACATGCCGATCGAACAGGCGCAGGAACCAGAAGTGCTGGATGAGGTTGGCGAGCAGGAGGATCTTTCCGAGGCCGTGGCCAAGGCGCGCGATGACCTGGCCGCGGACAGCAAATCCGAGCCGGCACAAGCCATTCTGGCTGACCTGCTGATTCGCAGCGGCGAAGTGGCGGAGGCGCAGCAACTGCTCAACGGGCTAAGCGAGAGCGGGCGGGAAAGTAGCGAAGCGGCCAGAGCACTGACCAGACTCAATTTTGCACAGGTTGCTCAGGAAGCGGCCAGTGAATCGGTACTCCTCGGCGCTCTCGCCACCAATCCCCAAGATCTGAAGGCGCGCTATCAGCTGGGTGCGCAAATGCTGCACGGCGGTCGCGCAGAAGCGGCGCTGGAGCAGTTTCTGGCGATCCTCAAGGCCGATCGTGGATTCGAGGATGACCTCGGGCGCCGCGCACTGATCGACGCCTTCAAGGTGATCGATGATGACGCCCTGGTCGGCGAGTTCCGCCGGCGAATGTCAACGCTGCTGTTCTGACGAGGGCGGTGTTGCGGTCGTGAAAGCGGGTCGTCTGCGGCGCTTGCTCAATTGGTACGTGCCCTTCCTGTTCGCTGGCGTCCGCGTCGAAACGGTAGCCGACGACTACCGCTATGCGCGGGCGGCGCTGCATGCTCGCTGGTTCAACCGCAATTATGTGGGGACCCACTTCGGCGGTTCGCTTTACGCGATGACTGACCCCTTCTTCATGATCATGGTGATGGAGAATCTGGGAAAGGACTATCTGGTTTGGGATCGGCGCGCCGAAGTCGAATACGTGAAGCCGGGCCGAGGCAAGGTCAGCGTGGAGTTTCGGGTCGACGAATCGGATCTGCGCAAAATTCGCGAGGCGACGGCCGAAGGTGAGAAGTACGAGCACTGGTTCGGCTGCGAACTGCGTGATCAGGCCGGCGAAGTTGTGGCCCGGGTGCGCAAGCAGGTCTATGTGCGGCTGAAGCCGCGCAATCGGCAGGGCGAGTAGCAACTGCCGCGATGGACTGACCAGCGGCGGCTAGGCTTGGGCGTCGTTCAACTCCCGGCGACCGCGCTGGAAGCGCTCCAACTCTACCCAGGTGGGGTCGGCAGTCGCGAGCAGCCGCTCCACGATGGTCTGTTCCAGTTGGCCGACATCAAACCGTGCCCAATCAGCCAATTCCTGGCTGCTGTCGTGTAAATCGTGAGCCCAATCGCGCAAGTCCATGCGCAGTCCCTCGATGACCTGGTAAGCCTCGTCGGCGCTCAGCTGCTCTGCCGCGACCAGATAGGCGCGAGCCCGTTCCATCAGCCTGGTCAAGGAGTTGGCCGCTGCTGCTTCGGCTTCTGGCAGTTCTTCGCGCAACCAGTGCTTGGCGCGATCGTAGGCTTGCTGCAGTCGATTGCTCATCGGGTTGCTCCGCGGCCGGTTCTCTCGTCATTCTAGCCTGAGGCAAAAGCAGTAGAAGTAGCTGTCCCCGCGCTGGCTGCGCCTGCGTAGCTGACCATCACTGGCAATTTTTTGCATGGCGCAATACATTGTCGAGTTCCCTCACCTAGGATTGACATCAATGATCAAGCTCAAAAGCCTGGCGCTCGCCGGCGCCGTGCTGCTGGCGCTTGCCGCCTGTGGCAACAAGGAAGAAGCCGCCCAAGCGCCCGCCGAGGTTCAGGCGCAGGCCAAGGAATTGGGTCCTGTCGATACCCTCAAGGCCACCAATGACGCGCTGAAGAACAATGATCTGGGCAAGCTGCTGGCGATGGTGATGCCGGCTGACAAGCTGGCCGAAATGCGCACCGACTGGGACAAGGAGCGGGCCAAGCCGGTCACCGATGAGGACCGTCAGGAATTCGCCGATGGCTGGGGCAAGCTGACCAAGGACGGCGCGGTTGACGAACTGATGGCCGAAGCCGAGCCGCAGTTGGCCCAGATGGGTGCGCAGTTGCCGGCGATGATGCCGATGTTCCAGGGCATGGTGACGATGTCGGTGCAGGAAAGCGAAGAGCTGACCGCCGAACAGAAGGCCGCTGCCAGCAGCGTCGTGACCGGTCTGTTCACCTGGGCGCAGAGTGCTGATCTGGCCAACCCGGAGAAGCTGCGTTCGGCCCTGACCATCGCCCACGAGAAGGCCAAGAGCCTCAACCTCAACAGCATCGACGAAGTCCGCGCGATGGATTTCGACCAGATGCTGGGCAAGGCCTCGGTGATGGTCGGTGGGGTCAAGGAAATGCTGAGTGTGTATGGACTGTCGGTCGATGAGATGGTCTCCAGCATGACCGCCGAGCAGCTGGAAATGAGCGGAGACACCGCCAAGGTCCGCACCACCTACACACTGTTTGGCAGCCCGGTTACCTACGACACCGAGATGGTGAAGATGGACGGTCGCTGGTTCAGCAAGGACAGCATGGAAAGTCTGGAAAAGATGACTGCTTCCTCCGATGACAGCATGGACGAAGAGTCTGATGAGGCCGAGGTCAACTAAGCCCCGCCCTCATTGATAGCGAATGGACGGGGGCGGATCGCCCCCGTCTTCGTTTGAGGATTGCAATCACCAGGCCGGCAACCGGCGTTCCAACCGGCATAGGCAGTTTGGACGTTGGTCTCCGATACTAGGTAGCGTAGGCTCATGCGGGTCGACCTCAGCGCGGAGTCGGGAGTTCCGGATTCGCAGATGCTGGGCTATCACGCCATCTACAGGGCGCAGAAATGAGTGATCTCGTCCAACCCAATGCAGCGCCAGCGGCGGCCGACCGGCCCTGGTGGCTGAGCCTGCTGGATCGCGTGGCCAGGCCCTTCGTGCGGATCAAGCCGCTGCCGCCTGCGCCGGAGCAGCCGCCGCTGGACCTGTCGCGACCGGTGCTTTACGTACTCGAGCACCACGGTCTGAGCAACCTTCTGATCCTGGATCGGGCCTGTCGCGAGGCTGGAATGCCCAGCCCCAGCACGCGTTTGCCGGGAACCCGGCGCCGCGCGGTGTTCGCGCTCAGTCGCAGACGCGGCTGGTTCGCCCCGCGCGCCCGGCTCAGCGATCGCTCGGACCGGCTGGAAGAGTTGCTGGGTGAAGTGAGCGCCCATTCAGAGCTTGATCACCTGCAGCTGGTGCCGGTATCGATCTTTGTCGGTCGAGCGCCGGACCGGGAGTCTGGCTGGTTGCCGGTGCTGTTTGCCGAGAACTGGGTGGTGGTCGGTCGCTTCCGCCGCCTGCTGGCGCTGCTGTTCAACGGGCGCAACACCCTGGTCAAGTTCAGCACCGCGATTGAGCGCGATCGTGCGCTGGAGCCGGAGGTCAAGCTGGCCGACAGCGCGCGCAAGCTGGCGCGGGTGCTGCGGGTGCACTTCCGCCGGATTCGCGCGGCGATCATCGGTCCCGACCTGTCCCATCGGCGAATGCTGGTTGATCGCATCGTGATGAGTCCTTCGGTGCGCAGCGCGATCATTGCGCAGGGCAACAAGGAAAAGGGCGGGCAGATCACCGCCGCGCGCAAGGCCCGTCAGTTCGCCCGGGAGATCGCGGCCGACTACTCGCACACGGTGGTGCGCTCGCTATCGTTCCTGCTGCAGGGGTTCTGGTCGCGGATCTATGACGGGATCACGCTGCGACACTTCGACCAGCTGCTGGAGGATGCGCCCGGGCGGGAAGTGATTTTCGTGCCCTGCCACCGCAGCCACATCGACTATCTGGTGCTGAGTTATCTGCTGTATCGGCATGGCCTGGTGCCGCCACACATCGCCGCCGGTGTGAATCTGAATCTGCCGGTGGTGGGATCGATACTGCGTCGTGGTGGGGCCTTCTTCCTGCGTCGCAGTTTCCGCTCCAACGCGCTGTACTCGGCGGTGTTCAGCGAATATGTGCGCCAGCTGCTGCGTCAGGGCGTGTCGCTGGAGTACTTCATCGAAGGCGGTCGCTCGCGCACCGGGCGACTGCTCCAGCCGCGGGCCGGAATGCTGGCGATCACCCTGCGCGGCTGCCTGGCCGAGCCCAGTCGGCCGGTGCTGTTCCAGCCGGTCTACATCGCCTATGAAAAGCTCCTGGAAGGAAAGTCCTACATCGGCGAGCTCAGCGGCAAGCCGAAGAAGGCCGAAAGCCTGTGGCAGCTGCTGCGCGCGGTCAAGGTGCTGCGCCAGCGCTATGGCAAGGTGGTGGTGAACATGGGCGAGCCGATCGAGCTGAGCGGCTTGATCGAGGCCCACAGCGGCGAAAAGGCGCCGCTGCTGCCGGCCAGCGCCGAGCGGCCCAGTTGGTTCAATCCGCTGGTCGACGATCTGGCAGACCGGATTCAGCAGCGGATCAACCAGGCTGCCCACGTGACACCGATCAATCTGGTGGCGCTGGCGATCCTGGGCACGCCCAAGCACGCCATATCGCGGCCCGACCTGTTGCGGTTCCTGGAGCTCAGCCAGCAGCTGCTGCGCGATTTGCCCTATGGTCCGCGCGTCAGCATGACCGAAATGGCGCCGGCGGAGATGATCGACTATGCGCTGCAGATGGAGTGGATCCAGTGCAAGCCGCATCCGCTGGGCGACGTGCTTTCAGCCGAAGGCGAGTCTGGCGTGCTGCTAAGCTATTTCCGAAACAATATCAGTCACTTGTTCGCCGTTGCCGGCTGGGTCGCCTGCTGCTTCCTGAATAATCGGCGGCTTTCGGTGGCAGGCGTGGTGCGGATGGGCCAGCAGCTGTATCCCTTCCTCAAGAGCGAGCTGTTCCTGCCCTGGGACGAAGAAGAATTTGCCCGCCGCACCGAGCAGGTCGCCGACTGGCTGGTCGATCGCGAAGTGCTCAGCAAGTCCAGCGATGGCGTGTTCCTGAGTCGGCCTCGTGAAGGCTCGGAGGCCGGATTCATGCTGCGGATCATGGCGCACAGCCTGCTGCAGGCCTTCCAACGCTACTTCATCGCGCTTTCGGTGTTGACCCGCAATGGCAGCGGTTCCCTGACCGCCGCGCAGCTGGAGAAACTCTGCTACCTCACCGCGCAGCGGCTGGCGATGCTGCAGGAGCTTTCCGGTCCGGAGTTTTTTGATCGCGGCCTGTTCCGCGGCTTTATCCAGTGCCTGCGCGAACGCGGCGTGGTCAGCCCGGACGAGCAGTCGAAGCTGATTTTCGGGCCGGAGCTGGAGCAGGTGGCCAAGGATGCGCGAATACTGCTGGGTCGGGAGGTGCGTCAGGGCATCATCCAGATGACCCCAGAGGCGATTGAGGCGCTGCCGGTGCCGGCGGAATAGGGACTTTGATTCCGGCGCTCAGGCGTTGAGGTCGGGGATCAGCAGGTTTTCCAGATAGGTGATCATGTCCTTGAGCTTCAGGCGGCGCTTCTTGAGCCGCTTGATGCTGAGTTCGTCGAGCACCCGGTCACCGCTGATGCGGTCAATCGCATCGTTCAGGTCGCGATGCTCCAGCCGTAGTTCGGCGAGCTTCATCGCAACCAGCGCGGGGTCAGTCAGATCCATCGAACGCTCCAGGCCGAGACCGCATTGTAGCGTCACAAGTTGATTGCGCTGAGCTTGGCCCGCACCTTGAGCGGTGCGAACATTCATTCATCCCCGGGCGAGCTATTGGTGACCGGTCACCGTTACACTGCGCGCCCCCTAGGTAAGGCGGTCCAGTCATGGGTGCAGACCCGCGTCGATTCGAACTAGAGCAGCGCAAGCGCGAGAAGCGGCTGCGCCGACTGGTCGGTCAGGCGATTGCCGACTATCAGATGATCGAGCAGGGCGACAAGGTGATGGTCTGTCTGTCCGGCGGCAAGGACAGCTACGCGATGCTGGAGATCCTGCTCAAGCTGCGCGAGAAGGCGCCGGTGCATTTCGAGCTGGAAGCCGTTCACCTGGACCAGAAACAGCCCGGATATGATCCCACCGTGCTGCCCACCTATCTGCGCGCGCTGGGTGTGCCTTTCCACATCCTGGAACAGGACACCTACAGCGTGGTCAAGCGCGTGGTGCCCGAGCACAAGACCATGTGTGGGCTGTGCTCGCGTCTGCGTCGCGGCGCGCTGTACAGCTTTGCCGAGCAGCATGGATTCACCAAGATCGCGCTGGGTCACCACCGCGATGATCTGGTCGAAACCCTGTTCCTGAACATGTTTCACGGCAGCCGGATTTCCTCGATGCCGCCCAAGCTGCGCTCCGACGATGGCCGCAACGTGGTGATTAGACCCCTGGCCTACGTCAGTGAGGAGGACCTGATCGCCCATGCCGCGGACGCCGGCTATCCGATTATGCCCTGTAATCTGTGTGGCTCCCAGGAGAATCTCCAGCGCCAGGCCATCAAGCAGATGCTGCAGGACTGGGAGCGTCAGTTCCCCGGTCGAATCGAGAACATCGCCCGCGCCATGCAGTGTGTCCGACCATCCCAGCTCGCCGACCGCGAACTGTTCGATTTTGCGCAATTGGGGGCTGTCGAGCAGCCATCGCCGGCACCGCTGGCCAGCGACTGGCTGCTGGGCAAGCGCATCCCGGTGCAAGCGGGTACCGATTGAATCCTATTGGACAAGCGATGCCGGCCCCGTTGCCGGCAACACATGGAGGTGTTTGATGTGGTTTAAGAACTTGACGATCTTCCGGCTGGATGATCAGGAGCTGCCGGCCGATGAGGCGCTGGTCGAGGCCATGGGCAGTCGCCGGCGGCCGGACTGCGGCCCCCTGGAAGCCTTTTCGGTGGGGTTTGTCTCACCATTTGGTGCCAACCACAGCGGTCTGCTGCACTCGGTGGCCGGCTACGACCTGATCGCGCTGGGTCAGGAGAAGCGTGTGCTGCCGCCGGCGGTGGTCCAGGAAGTGGTTGCCGACAAGGCCAGGGCGATCGAAGAGGAAAGCGGTCGTCCGCCGGGCAAGCGCCGCCGCCGGGAACTGGCCGAGGCGGCGATGACCGAACTGTTGCCCAAGGCTTTCATCGTCAAGAGCACTACTCTGGCCTATGTGGATCGGGCCCAGCGGCTGCTGGTGGTTGATTCCACCAGCGACAAGGTCGCCGAGGCGGTGGCCACCGAGATGCGAGAGGCCCTGGGCAGCTTTCCGGCAATTCCGCTGGCCGCCGACAGCGATCCCTCGGTGCTGCTGACCGCCTGGCTGGCCGGTGCCGAGCCGCTGCCGGCAGATTTCGAGCTGGGCGAGGAATGCGAGCTGCGTGATCCTGGCGATACCCACACGGTGATTTCCGCACGCGGTCAGGATCTGACCGCGGAGGAGATCCGCGAGCACTTGAAGAGTGGCAAACAGGTTTCTCGCCTGGGTCTGATCTTTGATCAGCGCATTGGTCTGGTACTCGATGCCCAGCTCAAGCTGCGCAAGCTAAGGTTCCTCGATTTGATCCAGGAGAAGCTGGGCGAGCCGGATGGACGCGGTGCCGAGGCCGAGTTGGACGCTCGCTTTGCCCTAATGACCCACGAATTGGCCCGATTGTTTGCCCGGCTGGATACGCTGTTTGGATTCGCCGAGTAGTCGCCGATGCGCGCAAGCGCATTGATGGTCGTTGAACCTGGCGACATGGCTGGGCTCGATCACGCCCAGTTCGAGCGTCTGCAGCTGCGCCTGCGGAGCAACCCTCGGGCCAGACGTCTGCGCCTGTCGGTCCGCCAGGCGCAGGTGGAGCTGATGATCGCACCGGGCTTCAGCGCCGCTTCGATCAATGCATTCGTCGATCAGCATCGGCACTGGATCATCCGCCAACAGCAGACCCAAAAGGGCGAACTGGGGCGGGCGGAGGCGGCGCTCAGTCTGGATCTGGATGCACCACGGGTCCCAATCTGGGGCGTCAGCCTGCCGATTCGCCTGATCGCCGGTGCACCACCGAGCCTGCAGCTCGGTGCAGATGCCGTCGAGATCGGCCTGGATGCCCGACGCGGCAACGCCCAAAAGGCGCTTGGACGAATACTGCGAGCCGGCTTGGGTCAGCTCCTGCGGGAGCGGATGCAGAAGCAACTGCCCGCCTTGCAGCAGCGGCTTGGTGATCGCTGCAGCGCGCTGCGGATCCGCCCGCTGCGCAGCCTTTGGGGCAGCCTCTCGGCGCGCGGTGCAATCAGCCTCAACCTGGGCCTGGTTTTCCTTCCCGCCGCGCTCGCCGACTATGTGCTGGCGCATGAGTTGGCGCACCTTCGTCAGCACAATCACAGCCCCGCGTTCTGGCGCGAAGTGGCCTCTCTGTATCCCCAGTGGCAGATCGCACGCGCGCGGCTGCGCAGCGAGCATGCCTATGTTCAGGCCCTGCTGGATCGACTAAACGGCGCCTGAACCGGGCGCGGCAGGTCATCCAAAGTCGTAAAAAGTGGTTCGCTGCGGGCCAATCAGGGGCTGGCAATTCGTTTTCCACGATCTAGAATCGAGCCATGGCCCACGCGTATGGTGTGAGATCCGAGTCGCCCCCGGCGATCGCGCAATCAGCAGCAAAGCTCGCTGCTGCCGCGTCTCGGCATACCAGCAGCTGTCGCGCCCCCTCCTTGATTCACCACTGTTGTCCTCGATGGTTCACCGGACCAGTAGCCTGCGCAGGAGAAGCGGTCTTGGCTGCGACGGTGCCCTGGCGATTGATGCCGCCTATTGTCGGATGCATAGAGTGACTATGCGCGCCACTCCGCGAGACGGTCTGAATCACCACGGCATCCGTTTCGGCTCCAACCCTTCTGCCGCGCAGGTTCCTGGCGCTCAGGGTGGTCATCGCTGGCGGTTCTGGCGACCAAGGAGAGGCCCACTTGAACGAACGCATTCGCACTAACGGCAATCCCACTGCGCTGTGGCACGAGCTGATCCGTGACGCCGAGCAACGCGCGCATTCTTCGCTAGATGAAACCCTGGAGAGCTATCTGGTGTTCACCCTGATGCGGCATCAGGGCGATCAGCAACTGGCAGGACGGGTGATGGCGCTGGAACTGCTTGAGGGGCTGGATTGCCGCGGCCGCCGCCGCGAGGATGCGCTGCGCGATGTCGGCGATCGCTGTCTGCTGCTGGCCGGGCTGTATCCGGAGCAGGCTCGGGAGCGAATGGTATCGCTGTCCTATTTCGTGGACTTGGGGCGCGGCTCCTATGACCAACTCGCTGCCTATCTGCGCGCGGGACTTGCCGAGCTTTACCAGCATCTGGCGCGCAGCTTCGCCGAACTGGTCCGGGTGCTGGTCGAAGTCCGAATGCTGTCGGGTGTCTGGCAGGGGCTGGCGCCGCTGGATCAGTACGCTTTGTGTTTGAGCCAGGGACAGCTCGATCTGACGCGCGGGCAGCGCGAGTTTGCCGGTGCGGTGGTGCTGCAAACACCCGAAAAGGTGCAGTAGCGAGCGGGTCCGAAGGCGAAGAATCGTTACGCTGGCTCCGCATTCGGCTGCCCGGTGTCCGTGCGTGCTCGGAATGCTTGGTGAGATCAGATAGATCCGGGTATACTGCTAGGTTGAATGTCAACATTGCTGGATTAATTCATGGCACGTATTACGGTTGAAGATTGCCTGCAGGAAGTGGAGAACCGCTTCGAGCTGGTCTTGATGGCAAGCAAGCGCGCTCGCCAACTCGCCAAAGGCGCCGAGCCGCTGGTGATGGTCGATGAAGACAAGCCCACGGTGCTCGCCCTGCGCGAGATTGCCGACGGCAAGGTCAACCACGAGCTGCTGGCCGAGGTAGAGCGTCGCGAACGCGAAGCCGCCGAGCGCGAGGCGCTGGAATGGGCGACTGCAGAAGTAGAAGACGATCTGACTCGCGCTGGCGACGAGTAGATCCCGTGACCAGGGGTTAACGTGACTGCCAGCGCCCCTGGATCACTCGCAGCTGTCGCCGAACCGGTGACAGCCGGGGAGGAATTGTTTCCCCACTACATGATTGAGCTGCATCAGCAGATCAGTCGCTATCTCAGCGCGAGCCAGATTGAAGCGGTCGCGCGCGCTTTTCACCTCGGCGAACAAGCCCATCGAGGGCAGATCCGCAAGAGTGGTGAGCCCTACATCACCCATCCGGTGGCGGTGGCCAGAATCCTGGCCGACATGCACATGGACGGCGAGACCATCGTCGCCGCGATCCTGCATGACACCATCGAAGACACCGACCTGACCAAGGCTGATGTCGAAGCGCAGTTTGGCTCGACCGTGGCCGATCTGGTCGACGGGGTGACCAAGCTGGATAAGGTCGACTTCGCCTCTCGTGAAGCGGCCACCGCGGAAAGCTTTCGCAAGATGCTGCTGGC
>JAGRJL010000180.1:0-261 GCA_020442775.1 Lysobacterales bacterium
CGGGCGCCGCTGGTCTGATGGTCTGCATCAGGCGGTCGAAGCCAAGGAAGGGGTGCCGGTTCAGCGCGACAATCAGACGCTGGCCTCGATCACCTCCCAGAACTACTTCCGGATGTACGACAAGCTCTCGGGCATGACCGGTACGGCGGACACCGAAGCCTATGAGTTCCAGTCCATTTACGGCCTGGAAGTCGTGGTTATTCCCACCCACCGGCCGATGATCCGTAACGACATGACCGACCTGGTGTTCCTCAGCCAGGC
>JAGRJL010000180.1:325-3103 GCA_020442775.1 Lysobacterales bacterium
GGCACCACCTCGATCGAGACCTCCGAGCTGATCGCCAAGGAGTTGAAGAAGAACAAGATTGCGCACGAAGTGCTCAACGCCAAACAGCACGAGCGCGAAGCGCACATCGTGGCCCAGGCCGGACGCCCGGGAGCGGTCACCATCGCCACCAACATGGCCGGTCGCGGAACCGACATCGTGCTGGGCGGCAACTTCGAGGCCGAACTGCACGGGCTGCCTGAGGATGCGTCCGAAGAAGAGAAGGCCAAACTCAAGCAGGCCTGGAAAGAGCGCCACGCGGCAGTGCTGGAGTCAGGCGGGCTGCACATCATCGGCACCGAGCGCCATGAGTCCCGCCGCATCGACAATCAGCTGCGCGGACGCTCCGGTCGCCAGGGTGATCCGGGATCCAGCCGCTTCTATCTGTCCTTCGACGACAGCTTGATGCGCATCTTCGCCTCCGATCGACTGCGCGCGCTGATGCAACGGCTGGGGATGAAGCCAGGGGAGGCGATCGAGCATCCGCTGGTCAATCGTGCCATCGAGAATGCGCAGCGCAAGGTGGAAGCGCACAACTTTGACATGCGCAAGAACCTGCTCGATTACGATGACGTGGCCAATGATCAACGGCGGGTGATCTACGAGCAGCGCAACGATTTGCTGGATTCGGCCGATATCGGTGAGACCGTCGAGACGATCCGCGAAGATGTGCTGAGCCAGCTCACTGCGAGCTTCGTGCCGCCGGGATCAATCGATGATCAGTGGGATCTGGATGGTTTGCGCCGCACCCTGCAGGATGATTTCGGCATTGCCGTTGACCCGGCACAGTGGCTCAGGGACAACGAAGATCTGAGCGCCGAAGCGGTCGCAGAAAAGGTCTGTGCCGCAGCGAACGATCATGCCAAGGCGCGTGAAGAATCCATCGGCGCCGAGAACATGCGTCAGGCCGAACGCGCCATCATGTTGAGCGTGCTTGACAGTCAGTGGAAGGACCACCTTGCCCGAATGGACTACCTGCGTCAGGGCATCCATCTGCGCGGCTACGCGCAGAAGCAGCCCAAGCAGGAGTTCAAGCGGGAAGCCTTTGCCCTGTTCGAGGAAATGCTCGACAAGATCAAGGCGGAGACCGTCACCATCTTGTCCCGGGTCAGAATTCGCACCGAAGAGGACATCGCTGCGGCCGAACGACGGACCCAGACACCGATGGAGTTCCAGCACGCTGAGGCCAGCGGTTTTGGCAGTCCACCGCCGGAGGAAGGCGACCAGGCGGCGCCGATGCCCATGCCGACCACCATCGCCAGAGACGCGCCGAAGGTGGGACGCAATGATCCCTGCCCGTGCGGCTCGGGAAAGAAATACAAGCAGTGTCACGGCAAGCTGAGCTGAACAGTCTCTGCTGAACAAGCCGGTGCCGGCTTACACCGAAGTCGTCGCCGCGGCGATCCATGATCATCGCGGCAACCTGCTCTTGGCCAGAAGGGGGCTGGACGGCAGCCGGGAGAGTGGACACTGGGAATTCCCGGGAGGCAAGGTCGAGTCCGGAGAGACGCCGGTGCAGGCGCTTCGACGGGAACTGGCCGAGGAACTGGGCGTCCACTGCAGGTCGATCACGGCCATTCCGGGTGCGCTTGCCCAGGACCGGGAGCGATTGCTCCGGCTCAGTCTGTGGCGGGTCAAGCTCGGTCGCGAGCAGCCGCGTGTCAGCGTCCATCAGGCCATCCGCTGGGTCCGCCCCGAGCATTGCATACGCTTGCCGCTGGGGGTGCTGGACCGGCAACTGGCGCCCTGGGCAGGCGCACCCAGGCGCTATCACATCACCCATCCACAGTCCGTGGAGCCGGGAGTGGTGCGGACCGACCCGAGCGATACCAGCGGTTCGTGGATCCTGGCTCGCTGGCCATCGGCAATGGACTACCGGGGCGCCGTCGAGCGGTTCAAGCGCTCAACCGCAAGCCGACACCGGCCCATCATGCTGCATGATTGCTTGCCCGCCGGGACCGACAGCCGCGTGGTTGGCGTACATCTCAGCGCGAAGCTTGCTGCGCGACACCAGCAGCGACCCATCGGCAACGATCAGTGGCTGGCGGTTTCCTGCCACAACCTCGTTGAGCTCGTCCATGCCCGAAGGCTCGGTGCCGATTTCGTGGTGCTCGGAGCAATTCGACCAACGCCCAGCCACCCCGGGGTATCCGGTCAGGGTTGGCAGCGGGCTGCTGAGGTCCGCGCGAAGGTTGGATTGCCGACCATCGCGCTGGGGGGCGTCACCCCGGAGGACTTTGCCAGAGCACGGGCATTCGGGTTCCACGGCGTAGCCGGGATCAGGGCATTTTGGCGCTAGTGTGGTGAACCGCAAGTTCCTTGAGCCTAGTTCAGTTGGGTTTTTACCGTCAGGCAAGGCTAGAGGACGAGAAACAGCACCGCTATAACGACGACGAGCAACGCCGCAATCAGGGAATCGGCTCACTAGCGCGCTAGCGCGGTGAGTTCAAGGAAATACCGTTCACCACGCCACTGATCGCCAAGACCGAAAGGGCCGGCATCAGCCGGACCCACCACTGCCAGACCGCCACCCGGTCAGCCAAACTCAATCGGAAGCTTGCGCGCAATCACGATATTTTCGATCGAGCGCAGCGACGGCAGCACTCAGGTCCGCCAGCGTCCCCTCGTTGGTGAGAATGTCATCTGCAATCGCCAGCCGCTGTTCGCGACTTGCTTGTGCGGCAATCATGGCGCTCGCCAGTTCCAGATCGATCCCGTCCCGCTGCAGCAGGCGGCTCAATTGGGTTTGCCGGTCCACAT
>JAGRJL010000181.1:0-4745 GCA_020442775.1 Lysobacterales bacterium
GCGCCGCCTGCATCGACGCCTGCGATCAGGTCATGGACCGCCTCAACTGGCCGCGCGGGCTGGTGCGTTACTCGACCCAGCACGCGGTCGATCACCAGAAGACCCATCTGCTCAGGCCGCGAGTGCTGATTTACGGCGGCCTGCTGGCTGCCCTGATCAGCGCGGTGATCGTGGTGGTCAGCATCCGTACCCCGCTGGCGATCGACATCCTGCAGGATCGCAAGACCCTTTACCGCGAAGTGGCCGGTGGACTGCAGAACGTCTACCAACTCAAGCTGATGAACAAGAGCGAGGGCGAGCGGATCTTCCGCATCGAGGTCGATCCCGCAGGTCCCTACAAGCTGATCGGGGACGATCGCGTACTGGTCGCCGCGGGTGGCGTTGCCAACGTCGCGCTGACCGTGGAGGGTCCGGTCGCGGCCAAGGAACGACCCCACCGCCCCAGCGTGAGCGTCTATGCCGAGGACGACCCCACCATTCGGCGCACCGAGTCGCCCAGTTTCCTAGGTCCGGAGGACCGTCGATGAGCAAGTTCAGGCAATTTGGCCGCTGGATCCGCATTCCCGAGTTCTGGGCCGTGGTAATTCCGCTGGTGTTGGCGGTCAGCATGGGGGTCACCACCATCGCCCTGGCGGTCAGTCATCCTGACCCGCAGGTGGAACGCACCACCGACGCGGTGCGCTAGGCGGTGAAAGGCTGCTGCTACCACTGCGGTGAGCCGATCATCCCGGCAGGCGCAGTGCGGGCTCAGATCGACCGCCAACCGCAGGATTTCTGCTGCGCCGGCTGCGCCGCGGCAGCCTCCTGGATCGCCGGCGCCGGACTCGCCGACTACTACCGGCTACGCGCCGACAGCGCTTCGCCGCAGGCGCGAAGCGTGGCCCTATCGGCGAGCCTGTTCGAGCGCCCGGCGGTAGTCGAGCGCTGGTCCACGCCCAGCGCCGCTGGTCAGCGCGAAATTGCGGTGCAGGTCCGCGGACTGCGCTGCGCTGCCTGCGTCTGGCTGATCCGCCGCATCGCCACCCAGCTGGGCGGGCTGGAGGTGGTGCAGATCGATCCGCTCTCCGGCCAAGCCATCCTGCGCTTCGACCCCTCCCAGCCGCAGCTGGGCCTGCTCGCCCGACAGCTTGCCAGCCTGGGCTACGAGATGCAGCCGCGCAGCACCGGCGAGGACGCCCAGCGCGGCCTGGCCGAGCGCCGCACGCGGATCCTGCGCCTGACCATCGCCGGGCTGGGGGCGATGCAGGCGATGATGTTCGCCTGGCCGCTGTATGGCGGCGAGGTCGGCGATCTGCCGCTGGCGGTGCGCGACTTCTTTCGCTGGGTCGGCGCGCTGGTCACCGCACCGGTGGTGATCTATGGCGGCTGGCCCTTCCTGAGCGGCGCGGTCAATGAATTGCGGCTGCGCCGGCTGGGGATGGACACGCCCATTGCGCTGGCGATCTGCCTGGCCTTCAGCGGTAGCCTGCTGGCGACCGCGATTCGCGGTGAGGCGGTCTATTTTGAATCGGTGGCGATGTTTGTGTTCCTGTTGCTGCTTGGCCGCAGCGCCGAGGCCAGCCTGCGCGAGCGCGCGCGGGCGCGACTGGCCGGGATTGCCAATGAACTGCCCTGCAGCGCGCGGAGGGTCGGCCCGCAGGGTGAGGAGACCGTGGCCCTGATCGAGCTCCAGCCCGGCGACCGGATTCGCCTGCTGCCCGGCGAGACCGTGCCGGTGGACGGCCGTTTGCTGGCCAGTGCCCGGATCAGCGAAGCCTTTCTGAGCGGGGAGTCCACCGCGCTGTTCCGTGCCGCCGGTGCGGAGGTGCTGGCCGGCAGCGTGGTGGTGGACCAACCACTGGAGGCAGAAGTGCTGCGCGTGGGCGCCGAGACTGCGCTGGGCGAACTGGAGCGGCTGGTCCAGCGCGCGGGAGCCGGCCGGATGCGCTGGACCCGCCTGGCCGACCAGACCGCGCAGGCCTTCGTGCTGGTGGTGCTGGTGGCGGCGATCGCGACCTTGGTCGCCTGGGCCGGCAGTGGCGCTGAGCAGGCCATCGCCGCCACCGTGGCGGTGCTGGCGGCGGCCTGTCCCTGCGCCCTTTCACTGGCGCTGCCGGCGGCGCTGTCTGCCGGTTCCCGGGCACTGGCCAACGCCGGGGTGCTGCTGGTGCGCGAGGGTGCGCTGGAGCGCCTGGCCGATGTCGATGAGGTGGTGTTCGACAAAACCGGCACCCTCACCGCAGAACCCTTCGAGGTCGAATGTCGTTGGTGCCGTGACGGCATCGAGCCAGCGCAGGCCTTGGCGCTGGCCGCGGCGCTGGAGCGCACCAGCCTGCACCCGTTGGCGCAGGCGCTCAGGCGCCATGACGATCCATCGCTGAGCGTCGCAGAGGCGCAGGAAGTGAGCGGTGCAGGGGTCAGCGGGCGCATCGACGATAGTCTGCTGCGTCTGGGTCGCCCCGGTTTCGCAGGCGCTGCGGCAGACCCGCTATCCGGCGAACTGCTGCTGAGCGACGATCACGGCTGCATCGCGCGCCTTATGGTCAGACAACAGCTGCGTGGGCAGGCGCCAGCAGTGGTCCACGCACTGCATCAACTCGGTCTGAAGGTCTCCATCCTGAGCGGCGACAGCGCGCCCGCGGTCGCCGAGGTGGCAACCCAACTGGGCATCTCCAGACAGACCGCTGGCTGCAGCCCGCAGGACAAGCTGGCCGAACTGCAGCGGCGACAGTTGCTGGGCGCGAGAGTCTTGATGGTGGGCGACGGTCTCAACGACGCCGCGGTGCTGGCCGCCGCGCATGCGTCGCTGGCGATGGCCAGTGGCGTCGACCTGGCCAGGCGTCAGGCTGACGGGATACTGCTGGGCGGCCGTCTGCATTCGGTGGTCGATGCCCTGCAGGTCGCCCGTCGTTCGCGCGCAATCGTGCGCCAGAATCTGCTCTGGGCCAGCCTCTACAACCTGTCGGTGATTCCGGCCGCTGCGCTGGGTCTGATCGGCCCCTGGCTGGCCGCCTTGGGGATGTCACTGAGCTCGCTGCTGGTCATTACCAACGCGCTGCGGCTACTGCGCGGCGCCAGCTCGCTGCCGGCTGCACTGACCAACACGGCTGGCGCCGAAGTGAGCGCGGCATGAACGCACTGCTGATGCTGATCCCACTGGCGCTGATCCTGCTGTTGGCTGCGGTCGGCGCGCTGATCTGGGCGGTGCGTCGCGGACAGTTCGACGACCTCGACACCCCTGCGCTGGAGCCGCTGGTGGACGAGGACAGACCTTGGTCGGAGCGGGATCGATGATCGAGTCGACTCCGCTGCTGCTGACCCTGCTGGCGGCCCTGACCCTGGGTCTGGCCGGTGGTGCTCATTGCGCGCTGATGTGCGGCCCCTTGTGCGCGGCTTGCGTCCAGCGGCGCGGCCCACAGGCCAATCGCGGGCTGTGGCAGCTGCATCTGGGTCGGGTTCTGGGCTACGCCGGGCTTGGCCTCATGGCGGGCGGGCTAGGGGCGCTGGCGCCGTGGGCGCTCGGCGAGGCTGGCTGGATGGTGCTGCGCAGCGCCGCCGCGCTGGCGCTGATTCTTGCCGGTTCGGTGCTGCTGGGATGGCGCGGCGTCGAGCGATTGGCGGCTCGGGCGCTGCCCCTGTGGCAGCGCTGGATCGGCGGCGACCCGCGCAATCGGCCCTTGCTGCTGGGCATCTCCTGGGCGCTGCTGCCATGCGGTCTGCTCTACTCGGCGCTGTTTCTCAGCGCCAGCGCCGGCCGTCCGCTGAGCAGCGCTGCGGCGATGGCGCTGTTTGCGCTGGGTACGCTGCCCTCCACTTACGCCAGCGCCGCAACCTTGTTGAGACTTCGGCAAACTCGAGCCGATGGTCGCTGGGCGCGACCGGCAGGATGGGTGCTGGCCAGCCTGGGCGCGCTGGTGCTGGTGGCACCGCTGGCTGTCAATCACCAGCTGTTCGGGCCGGCAGCGCAGTGGCTGATGGATTGTCTGGGCTGAGTGGCGGCATCAACGACCGCGAGCGCAATCAGCGCCGTGCCCGTACAAGCTGCTGATTGGCCGGCCAACATGCCCAACCAGCACTGATCGGGATTGGCGCTCCGGGGCAAATCTCAGCGGCGAAAAAACTGCACCAAAAATCGACATTCAGCGGCACGCGGGTCTGCTAGGATTGCGCCTTTCTCTCAGCCGGCACCCCGTGACAGAGCAGCAGAGCACCATTGGCGAGGCCATTACCGAGCTGACTCGATCGGTCGGTATCCGCAGCGGCGCGCGTGTCAGTCGCAACAGCAGTGCGGCAACCTGCACCTTATGCAGCAACGCGCGTCTTTGCCTGCCGCACGGGTTGGAACGAACTCGACTGCATGAGTTCGAGTGCATCGTCGACGAAGTCGGCCCGCTGCATGCGGGAAATTTCGTCTTTCGCGACGGCGACGAGTTCACCGCCCTGTATGCGGTACGCGCCGGAATGGTGAAGACCTATTCCATTGATCGCGAGGGCCGCGAGCAGATTACCGGCTTCTATCTGCCCGGCGAGTTGATCGGGCTGGACGCGATCCACTCGCAGCGCTATCGCAATCACGCGCTGGCGCTGGACACCTCGATGGTGTGCCGGATGAATTTCGCCAAGGTTCGAGAACTCGCTCAGCAGTGGCCGGAGCTGCAAAACCAGCTGATGTGCACGCTCTCCAGCGGGCTGGCCGAAGCGGACAAGCTGCGTGGAGAGTATTCCGCCGATGAGCGCATGGCCGGATTCCTGGTTGACCTGGCGCG
>JAGRJL010000181.1:4758-14118 GCA_020442775.1 Lysobacterales bacterium
GTTGATGGAACGCCGCGACATCGCCAACTTCCTCGGCATGGCCAAGGAAACCATTTCCCGCGTACTCCGACGCTTCCAGGACGAAGGCCTGATCGCGGTGGATCGCCGCGAAGTGATGCTGCTGGACCGCGCGCGGCTGGACAGCCTGGCCGGAGCGGTGTTGCGGGATTGATTGGGCGCTGAGGGCACAGGGCACAGGGCACAGGGCACAGGGCACAGGGCACAGGGCACAGGGCACAGGGCAGATAATCTCAACCAGGCGTTGCCCACAAGCGCCAGAAGATTATGTGAATCAATAAGTTACAACCCGAGATCTTACTGGACGCGCGGTCCGAATTGGGTGGCTTCGTTATCGTCTCGCCGCGGCAGCACCGACCGCGGCCTCAGAGCGCCGAACTGTGCTGCGTGGCGGCCCAAATCAGTCCGCCTAGGAGCGATCTTTATCAGCCTGACGTTAGACTGAGCGCTCCGCGTTCAGCCCTGAATAAAGATGTCCGCAAGTAACGACTTCGTCCCGCTCTCCATCGCCGTTCTCACCGTCTCCGACAGCCGCACCCTGCAAAATGACACCAGCGGTAGCTATCTGGTGGACGTGCTTGAGGCCGAAGGCCATCGGCTGCACGCCCGCGAACTAGTCACCGATGATCGCTACCGGATGCGGGCAGTGGTCTCGGCCTGGATTGCCGACCCGGCCTGCGACGGCGTGCTGATCACTGGCGGCACCGGCTTTACCGGCCGTGACAGCACGCCAGAGGCGATCGCGCCGCTGCTGGACAAGCAGATGCCCGGCTTCGGCGAGCTGTTTCGGGCTCTCTCGTTCGAGGAAATCGCCACCTCCAGCCTGCAGTCGCGGGCCTTCGCCGGCCTCGCCAACGCCACTTTCATCTTCTGCCTGCCCGGCTCCACCGGTGCCTGCCGCACCGCCTGGGAAAAGCTGCTGCGCGCACAGCTGGACGCACGGACCAAGCCGTGCAATCTGGTGGGGTTGCGGCCGAGGTTGTTGGAAAGCTAGGGAAGAGGGCCCAGGGCTCAGGGCCCAGCACGACCTCAACTTCCCTGGGCCCTGGGCCCTTTCCTGCCCTAACCTGGGCCCTTTCTTCGCCCCTCGCTACGGAATCAAAGCCCCGATCACGTGCTCCACATAGGCCTCCAGATCCTCGTTGCTGAGCTTGAGGCTCTTCAGCTGCAGGGTGAGCTGGAGGAAGCCGACGTAGGCTGAGTAGGCCAGGCGGGCACGGTATTCCGCGTCTATACCCTTCATTCCGGCCTGGGCGAAAACCCGGGCCAGGTAACCCATCCGCTCGGCGGCGACGCGTTCCAGCACCGGGGCAACCACCTTGTGGTCGGTCGCGGTGAGCAGCGCGGCGTAGGTGCGGTGCGAGCGCATGTCGCGACTGGATGCGCGAAACAGCTCGCGCAGCCGCTCGTAGGGGTCGGTCAGGGTCTCGATGCGCGCGATCAGATTGTGGGTGTCGGAGCGCTCCCAGCGTGCCAGCGCGGCCGCCAGCAGCGCATCACGGTTGGAGAAGTGCCAGTAGAAGCTGCCCTTGGTCACCCCCAGGCGACGCGCCAGCGACTCGACCGCCAGACCACCCACACCGCTCTCGGCGATCGACTCCAGTGCCGCCTTTTCCCAATCGTCCGCGCTCAACCGAGCCCGTTCCAGTTTGACTACCGATGAATCCATGTTCGGCCTCTGATTGACTTTGTCGTGGGTGCTACCGCATTCCGCACGCTGATCGCACGGTAGGTGCATCCGATTCCATACGCAAGCGTATTGACAGCTCCAGCAGCCGTCAACATACTCGGTGGTATGGAGCC
This sequence comes from Lysobacterales bacterium, assembly GCA_020442775.1. GTDB lineage: Bacteria > Pseudomonadota > Gammaproteobacteria > Xanthomonadales > SZUA-5 > SZUA-5. Next base: position 6,580 of record JAGRJL010000181.1, read on the forward strand.
CCAATCGCGACCGACCGCGCGACAGACCCAGCCCCCGCAGCCGGTCCGGCTGAAGGGCTACGACGGCCTGTCGCTGGCGGCTGACCGCTACGGTGAAATCAATCACTTGCCGCCAATTATCTACACCCACGGCTTCGGTCAGAACCGCACTGCCTGGCGCGCGACGGCGAGCACCATCGCGGCTGCGGGCTGGCACGGATTGGCAATCGACGGACGCGGTCACGGCGACTCCGGCTGGGCCGCTGATGGTCACTATGAGCTGGATCAGTTCATGTATGACCTGTGTGACGTGGTCGCCACCTTGCCGCGCCCGCCGGTGCTGGTGGGCGCGTCCATGGGCGGTTTGATGGGCCTGCTGGCCCAGGGCGAAGGCCGCTCCGATCTGTTCCACAGCCTGATCCTGGTCGACGTGACCCCGCGCTGGGAAGCCAGCGGGGTGGAACGCATTTTGAAGTTCATGGCGGCTCATCCGGACGGCTTTGCCAGTCTGGAGGCGGCCAGTGAGGCGGTGGCGGCCTATTTGCCCCATCGCGAAGGCAAGGATCCGCAGCGCTTGAAGAGTCAGCTACGCCTTCGGGAGGATGGCCGCTGGCTTTGGCACTGGGATCCCCGGCTACTCGGGCCGGTTTCGGACAACGCGGAAAGCTACATTCCGCGGTTGCAAGCAGCGGCAAAGCGCATCGAAGTCCCCACCCTACTGCTCTCCGGCAGTCGCAGCGACGTGGTCTCTGAATCCACCATCGATGAGTTCCTGGGGCTGGTGCCACACGCCGAGCATGTCCGTATCGAGAAGGCGACGCACATGGTGGTCGGTGATCGCAATGACGAATTCACCGCCGAGATCCTGCGCTGGCTGCAAAGCCATGCCAGCGCGACCGCAGATTGCTCCGGCAGCAATCGGTCACCGTCGAATACTTCCTCCCCCGGCGTCTGCATGTCCGACGCCAACCTTTCTGGAGAGTCCGCATGAGCAGCCTCTATCCCTTGTTGAGCGTGCTTTTGGTATCCGCTGTGTGCTTGTATCTGCGCAGCTCCCTGCAGGTCTGGACCCTGACTGCCGCGATCGCGCTGGGCGCGACCAGCTTTTATGGCCAGGGGCACTGGCTGGCGCTGGGCCTGAGCTGGGCAGCCTTTGCCGGCCTGGCCGTGATTCTCAATCATCGACCCTGGCGCAGCCGCCTGATCAGCGCGCCGATGCTGGCCTTCTATCGCCGCCAGCTGCCGCAGCTTTCGGAAACCGAGCGGGTCGCGCTGGCCGCCGGCACGGTCGGCTTTGAAGGCGAGTTGTTCAGCGGCAAGCCCGACTGGGACAAGCTGCTGGAGGCCCCCGCACCTGCGCTCAGCGCCGAAGAGCAGGCCTTCATGGACGGGCCGGTGGAACAGGCCTGCGCGATGATTTGCGACTGGGAGATTACCCACGAGCGCACCGATCTGCCGCCCAAGCTGTGGGATTTCCTGAAAAAGGAAAAATTCTTCGGAATGATCATTCCCAAGCGCTACGGCGGCCTGGAATTCTCCGCCTACGCGCACTCGGCGGTGCTGCAGAAGCTCAACAGCATCAGCCCCACCGTCGGATCCACCGTCGCGGTGCCCAACTCGCTGGGACCGGCGGAGCTGCTGCTGCACTATGGCACCGAGGAGCAGAAGGATTACTACCTGCCGCGGCTGGCTGACGGTCGCGAGATTCCCTGCTTCGGCCTGACCAACCCCTGGGCCGGCTCTGACGCCACCTCGATCCCGGATCACGGCGTGGTCTGCAAGCAGACGGTGGACGGCAAGGAAGTGCTGGGCATCCGTCTGAACTTCGAAAAGCGCTACATCACCCTGGCCCCGGTCGCCTCGGTGATCGGCCTGGCCTTCCGGCTCCATGACCCAGATCACCTGATCGGCGACAAGGAAGATATCGGCATCTCGCTGGCGCTGCTGCCGCGGGAAACCCCTGGTCTGGAGATCGGCCGGCGCCATTTCGCGCTGAACATGCCGTTCCAGAACGGTCCGTTCTCCGGCAAAGACGTATTTGTACCGCTGGACACCCTGATTGGTGGGGCCGAGTACGCCGGTCAGGGCTGGCGGATGCTGGTCGAGTGTCTGTCGGTGGGTCGCGCCATCTCGCTGCCCTCCAGCGCCGCCGGCGGGGTCCGCATGGGCGCGCTGGCCACCGGCGCCTATGCACGCATCCGCAAGCAGTTCGGCATGGCCATTGGCCGCTTTGAGGGCGTCGAGGAAGCCTTGGCCCGGATCGGCGGCAATGCCTACGCCGCCAGCGCGCTGTCGCGGATGACCGCCGCCGCAGTGGATCGCGGCGAGAAGCCGGCGGTTCCCTCGGCGATCGCCAAGTACCACTGCACCGAGTTCGGTCGCCAGGTGGTCGGCGACGCGATGGACGTGCACGGCGGCAAGGGCGTGATCATGGGCCCGAAGAACTATCTGGGCCGGGCCTGGCAGGGTGCGCCAATCAGCATCACCGTCGAAGGCGCGAATATCCTTACCCGCAACATGATCATCTTCGGCCAGGGTGCGGTGCGCTGCCATCCCTATGTGCTGAAGGAAATGGAGGCGGCCGACATCGCCGATCCTTCGCGCCGACTGGAGCGCTTTGACAGCGTGCTGTTCCAGCACATCGGCTTTGCCATGTCCAACGCAGTGCGCTCGTTTGTGTTCGGGATCACCCACAGCTTCGTCGGCAACTTCTCGGTGCCCGGCGATGCCTACACTCGCCGCTACTACCGCAAGCTGGCGCGCTATTCGGCGGCGATGGCGCTGATCGCCGACACCGCGATGCTGCTGCTGGGCGGCAAGCTCAAGCAGAAGGAGCGGCTGTCGGCCCGACTGGGTGATGTGCTGAGCCAGCTCTACATCGCCTCCAGCATGCTCAAGCGTTATGAAGACCAGGGCCGTCCGGTGCTCGATCGCCCCTTCCTGGCCTGGGCCTTCCATGACGCGATCTTCAAGATCCAGTCGGCGATCGATGGCTTCCTGCGCAACTTCCCGATCAAGCCGGTTTCCTGGGCGCTGCGCCTGCTGGTGTTCCCGATAGGCCGCCGCGAGCAGATTCCCTCCGATCGCCTGGGTCACCGGGTCGCTACGCTGCTGATGTACCCGAACGAGGCGCGCGAGCGGCTGGGTCTGTACACCTATCTGAGCGCGACCGAATTCAATCCGGTGGGCGCGATGGAGCAGCTGCTGCCCAAGGTGATCGAGGCCGAACCGATCGAGCGCAAGATTGCCAAGGCGATCAAGACCGGTGAGCTGCAGGTGATCGATCCAGCGAACCTGCTGGACGAAGCGCAGCAGCAGGGCCTGATCTCCGCCGAGGAGCGGAGCCTGCTGGAGGACGTCCGCCGCGGCACTCTGGCGGTGATTTCGGTGGACGACTTTGACACCGCCGATCTGGTCGCCGGCAAGGGGCAAGCGCCCGAATCGGCGCCAGCGCAGCTGCGTTCGGCCGCCTGATTTTGCCGAAACCGCGCGGCGGCCTGCCCGCCGCGCGGTTCCGAACCACCGACACGCGTCGCCGCGTCGTCCTGAAACAGCCGAACCCGGCGAGACTCTCGCCGGGCTCTTTTTGTTCCGGGCCCTGAAGCTTAGTCCTGGTCCCTGGGCCCTGGGCCCTGGTACCTGGTCCCGAGCCCTCACCCCAAGCTAACAATCAATCGGATTGCCCTGCGCATCGGCGCAGCTGTGGCTGTGGCTCACGCCCTGACCCTGTTGCGCGGTGGTCTCTCCGGTGTAGGTATTGCCGGAGGCTGAAGTCGCGGTGGTGCCGCGCCGATAGCCCTGGCCGCTGGCGTAGCTGCTGCCGGAGCTGAAGCGTCCGCCTGCGGCGCCGCTGGCGCTGCTGCTGCGACCACCGGACACCGAGCCGTCAGCGCCGCGAGTGAAGCCACCGCTGGTGGAGCCGCTGCCGTACACGGTGTTTGCCGCGGCGCCGGACTGATGGCTGGCGCTGCCGTCGGCGTTGACCTGGGTCTGTCCGGCGCGGGCGCCATAACCGCCGTTGGCACCGCGCACCGCGGCACCGCTGCTGCTGCTGAGGTTGCCCTGCCCGTCGCTGCTGGTTACCCGGCCGCGCGCTCCGGCATTGCCGTTTGGCCCTGCGCTCGCGGCACCCTGGACCGAAGTCACTCCGCCGCTGCTGTTGCTGGTGGTGGCCCGAAATTTGGCCCGGCCCTCGGCCGCGGCGTAGCTGCTGGCAACCAGCAAAGTGGTGCAGATGGCGCTGATCAGAATATTTCGCTTCATGTCGCTGACTCCTGGATCGATGATTTGGAAGATTTGGATCGGAAACGCTGGATCGCTTGTGCCGCGCTAGTCGGCCTGCAGTAGCTGCACCGCTGACACCACCCGCTCCAGCCGTTGCACCACCGCAATCAGCCAATCGCGGACCAGCGCCTGCTGTTCGGGATTGAGGGATTCATAGAAAGCCAGCCGGCGCTCACGGATCGGCTGGGTCTGCCACAGGGCATAGAGCACCTGGCTTTGCACATGCTGGGCGAGCAACCCCAGATCGGCATCGGGTGCGGCCAGCGCCTGCTCCAGCTCTGGCAGGTTGTCCGCCACATCCTCCAGCAGCTGACGACGCAACTCGATCGCATCGGCCTGCAGCGCCTCCCATTCCGCCTGCTGCGCGGGGCTGAGCTCGAGCTGCTGCGCGCTGGGCGGCTGCGGGAAGCGCGCCGGGCCGGCGCTGGCGTTGATGGCGCCAACGCTGAGAGCGGCCCCCAGCAGCAGCGCGCGAATCACGGTTCTTTTCATGGCTTTCTCCTCCTGGACGGTATCTCCGTCGGTGGAGTCAGACTAGGCGTAGCGATCGCGCAAAACGGTCATCACCGGTGAGCAGATGTAATCGGCGAGCAACTGGCTAACAAATGCTTACAAGTGATCGCCGGCGGCTGGCGCCGGCCGATTGCGGTCAGCGCTTGAGCACCTACACTCTCAGTCCCGTGCGATGCCTGGAGCCATTGGTGACCCACAATTCGCAAAACCGCGAGTCGGTGCTGCTGGTGGACGATGATCACGCGCTGCGTCAGCTGCTCGGCGACTATCTGCGCGCGGAAGGCTTCGATGTGACCGAGGCCGACGGCGGTCGACAGATGGCGGTGGCGCTCGATCGCGGCCACTACGATTTGATCGTGCTCGATCTGATGATGCCCGGTGAGGATGGTCTGAGCATTTGTCGACGACTGCGCGGCGAAGGCATGAGCACGCCGATCGTGATGCTGACCGCCAAGGGCGACGAAATCGATCGCATCGTCGGGCTGGAGCTGGGCGCCGACGACTATTTGCCCAAGCCTTGCAATCCGCGCGAGCTGCTGGCCCGGATTCGGGCAGTGCTGCGACGACAGCGCGCAATTCCCAGCGGCGCGGCGCTGAGCGCCGGCGCCGGTCCGGTTTGCTTTGGCGACTGCACCCTGGATATACAGGCCAGGGTCCTGACCCGGGCCGGCAAGCGGGTCAGATTGACCAGCGGCGAGCTGTCCCTGCTGAGTGTGCTGGCGGCGCATCCGCGGGTTCCGCTGACCCGCGACCGGCTCGCCAGTTTGGTCCACGGGCGCGCCCATGAGCCCTTTGAGCGCAGTCTGGATGTGACCATTTCCAAGCTGCGCCGGGCGATCGAGAGCGACCCCAAGCAGCCGCGCTATCTGCAGACTGTCTGGGGCGTAGGCTACGTCTTCATTCCCGACAGCGGCCCGTGAACCGGTCCATGCGCAAGCCATTGCTGGACTGGACCCGGAGCTTCAGCACCCAGCTGATGGTCTATGCGGTGGTGCTGCTGATGGTGATGCTGCTGCTGGCGGCGCTGATCAGCCTGCTGGCGGCACGACCGAGCGCGGAGCAGATGGCGCGCAGCTTCAGCGTGATAGGCGCTGTCGCCGAGCAGCACCTGAGTCTGCAGCCGCGCGGCGAACGCTGGCTGCCCCAGGATCTGACTGATGCCGGAGTCTTCGCAGTGCTGCCGGTGGGCAGTCGCCAGTCGCAGACCTGGCTACCCTTTGCCAACGCGCTGCGTGAGGCGCTGACTGCACGGCTTCAGCGACCGGTGCAGCTGGTGGTACTTCCTGAAGGCGAAACTGCCATCTGGTTACCCAGCAGCAGCCCTGAGCAGCTGCCCTTCGGAATCCGCTTCGAGCCTGCCCGGGGACCGGTTGCACGCAGCGGGGTGTGGGTGATCGTGGCCACCATCGCGCTGATCATGGCCGCTGCCTGGATCCTGGCGCGCTGGCTGAGCCGCCCGCTGCGCCAGCTCAGCCGCGCGCTGCCCGGGCTGGCGGCGGGCGCGCCATTGCCGCCGCTGGGACCTTCCACGCCGGCAGAGATCCGTTCGCTGGCCGAAGCCCTGAAGGAGGCGATGGATCGGCTGCGCGACCAGTCGCTGGCGCGGGAGCAGACCCTGGCCGGAATCTCACACGATCTGCGTACCCCGCTGATGCGGATGAATCTGGCGGCGCAGATGCTGCCGGAGGGCAAGTACGCCGCTCAGATTCAATCCAACGTCGCCGAGATGGATCAGCTGATCGGCTCAGCGCTGGAACTGGCCCGAGCCGGACGCGATGAGGCAGCCGAACGGGTGGATCTGTCCATCCTGGTGCAGAGACTGACCGCCGATGACCACGGTGCTTGGCAGCTCCTAATTGACCCTACACTGCGGGTGTTCTGTCCACCGATTGCGCTGCGCCGGTCGCTGCAGAATTTGATCACCAACGCCACACGCCACGGGCAGCCGCCGTACTCGGTGCGTAGCCAGATCGACCCGGGTGAGCTGCTGCTGATCGTCGCCGACAGCGGATCCGGATTCGGCGAGCTTGGCGAGAGCGCGGCGCGGCAGGCTTTCCGTCAGGGCCAGAGCGCGGGTGGCGGGACTGGGCTGGGACTGGCCATCGTCGATCGCCTGGCCGCCTCTTTCGACAGCGTTCTCCGCTTCGAGCAGGTCGACGGCGAGTTTCGCGCAATTCTGGCGATCCCGCTGGGGCGAGTTGAGGGCGCTTTGCAGGCAACCAGCCCCACGGACTGAACCGGACAATCCGCTCAGGCTACACTGCCCCGCCCTGAATACCTCCCTGCCATGCCCGATACCCGCCACCAGGATCTGATCGAATTCGTCCGCCTGCACCTGGGGTCCGATGCCGGCGATCCGCAGCCTGCCAGCAGTGACGCCAGCTTTCGCCGCTATTGGCGGGTGGGTGCGCAGGGTCAAAACCATATCGTGATGGATGCGCCGCCGGAGAAGGAAAGCTGCGTGGCCTTCATCGACGTCGCCCGGCGTTTGGCCGACGCTGATTTGCGCGCGCCAAGAGTGCTCGCAGAGGACCAGCAGCAGGGGTTTCTGCTGCTCAGTGATCTGGGCACGGAGACCCTGCTGCAGGCGCTCGATCAGCGAACTGCTGACTCTTATTACCGCAGCGCGATGGACAGTCTGCAGCGGATGCAGCGCCAGGTGGACGGCAGCGGCTTGCCGCGCTACGACACGCTCAAGCTGCGTGACGAGATGGAACTGATGCCGCGCTGGTTCCTGCGCTCACATCTGGCACTGGAGCCCGA
>JAGRJL010000182.1 GCA_020442775.1 Lysobacterales bacterium
CTATGCAGCCTTTGCGAGCGTCGGGTGCACCGGCTGGATACCCTGTCCGAGCCGGAGCGCCGGGCGTTACTGGCCAAGTCCGAGGGACCCATCTGCGTGGCCTACAGGCTGTCCGCGCCAAAGCCGTCCCCGCTGCGCTCTGCCGCCGCGCTTGGCCTGCTGGTGGCCCTGGGTAGCGGCACTTCGGCCAGTGCGCAATCGATTGGAGATTTCGATCCCAACGCCCAGCAGCCCCAGGTGTTGCCATTGGGCGCGCTGGTCGTCGAGGAGAAATGCGACGGCGACGACGATGTCGATCTGACCACCGTCACCGTGACCGGAGGGCTGATCCAGCCCGAACTGGCCACCTGGCGGCCGGCAGAGGAGCTGGCCGCGGATCTGCCAATCATCGATGAGGACGCCTTTCTCGATGAGGGCGTGAGCTTCCGGCCGACTCCCGATCCGGATTGATCAGGGCTGCTGTGTCGATGTCAGCTCGGGTAGCTGGCCGGCGTCGACGATCTCCAGCTGGCGAATCAATGCAGCCACCTCGGCATAGGCCTGCGGCGAACCATCGCCATGCGCGAGCACGATATGGCCGGCGTCAAAGCGGCCGAAACCGGCGTCGTAGCTGCGCCAGCGGCCCTGGTCCCAAACCTGCACCCACATGTGTGGCCCAAACTCCGGGCCGCCGCCGGTGAAGCGGCTGGCGTAGGCGATGCCGGCCACCACCCGGGCGGGGATCTGCCGAGCCCGGGCCAGGGCGGCCAGCAGCAGCGCGTATTCGGTGCAATCGCCGCTGCGTTGCTCAATGGCTTCGGCAGCGCTGGCGTAGCCCAGATAGTCCACCGATTCACCGAGCTGCTTCTGCACCAGCCTTACCAGGCGACGCATGGTGCGATCACGGCTTTCGTCGCGGCGGGCACCGCGTCCTGCCAGACGGCGAATCTGGCGTTCGTCACTTTCGATCCAGCGGGTCGCCTGTCTATAGCTTTCCGACGGCTCCGGCTCCCGCGTCTGACTGCTGCAAGCTGCGCAGACGGTCACCACGCTTCGCTTTCCGCGCACCACCACCTGCTGCTCGGCGCCTTCGGGCAGGCCCAGCGGCAGCCCGTCACGACGCTGCAGCAGATAGCGAATCCGCCCTCCTAGCGCTCGCTCGGAGATCCGGAAGGGGGAGGACAGGGTCAGGTCCTGGACGATATCCACCGGGTCATTGGCGGCCAGGGCCTGGTCCCGGGAGACCGCAGTCATGCTGACGGCCTGACCAGCGATCTGCATCGGCGTCAGCAGCCGCCGGCTGCGCCGATGCCACTGCCACAGCTGCTCCCGCCCGCTATCCAGGTTGCGCGCTTGCAGCGATACCAGATCCGGGTCGGCGTGCGCTTCCCCACTGAGCAGGCGACTACTGAGCTGCCAGCGGCTGATCACCCGCCTGGCGGGCTGGAACCAGGCGATCGTCACCGTCTGCTGCTGACCGCTGAGCAATTCGCCGACCCGCAGCGCCAGACCTTCGCCAAAGACCAGCTCAGCCGATGCGGGCAGGTCGAAGGGCTGTCGACGTGTACCGATCTGATGGACCCCGCGCAGATGACCGTCCTTGAGCCAGGCATTGACCTTCTCTATCCGCCGACCTGCGGAGATCTGCCAGCGCAGCTTGATCGGATCGCCGCCGAGGCTCTCCACTTCCCAGAGCTCAATCTGCAGCCGCTCGCTGTGCTCCTGATCGATCAGCTGCAGTTCCGCACGGTAGTCTCGATAATGGTGATCACCGTCGCTACGCAGACGCAGTTCACTATGTCCCACCTTGCGTCCATCCAGACTGAGGTGTTCCCAGTGGCTGACTTCGGACGCCGATTCAGCAGCGGCTGCGTCCACCAACAGCAGCATCGTCAGCAATAGCCATCTCACCGTCCACAGCTGCCGATCGGGGATGGGGTTGGTTTCGCTGCCAGCATCCGATCAGGCGTTTCCAGGCAGCTGCCAGGGCTGAACAGGCGCTCGGCCAGCCAGCTGAACATCACCGACCGCGGTTGCGCTTGATCCAGCTGGACTGCCGGCGCGGTGCGCAGTCCGTCATCGCCAGTTTGGGCGATCGCAAAGCTGAACACATAGACCGGCTCCGAGCCCATCCGCAGGTCGCGGAGGATCACCTGGTCAGCCTCGGTCTGCAGACCGTAGAAACCATGGGTGAACCAGACCATGCGTTCATAGGGCGGATGCCCGGCCAGCGCCGGACCCAGCTCGTCGCGGCTGGCATGACGTACCCACGGGGTCGGGAACGGATCGACCCACAGCGACATGTAGGCTTCGTCGTAGCTGCCGGGCTGGCGCTGCACCACCCGCCACAGCAGGGTGGTCAGCGGCGCCGGAGTGGCCATCAATGAAGCACTCGCCTCAGTTGGTCGCTGCCTATCGGCCAGCGCCCTGTCGAGCACATACTGCTGCGCCAGCACCGACCACAGCAGGTAGCCCGAGCTGACTGCGAGTCCCGCAGTCAGCGCGCGTCGGCCTGCCGCGGGGGACCGCGCGCGCCAACCCAGCCACAGCACCGCCCCCATCAGCGGCAGCGTATACAGCGGATCGATGATGAAGATGCTGCCCAGTCCCACCGGGGTGGGATCGAGCGGCCACCACAGCTGGGTGCCGTAAATGGTGAAGGCATCCAGCAGCGGGTGGGTCACCAGGGCGAGCAGGAAAGCGCCCAGCCAGCGGCCCGGAGCAACAGCGATGGCGCCGTCCAGGCGCTTGGCCAGCCACCACAGGACCAGCGCCAGCGGCGGCAACAGCAGCAGCGAATGGCTGTAGCTGCGGTGCCAGGTCATGTTGTCCACCGGGTCGGCGTAGCGCACCAGCACATCCAGATCCGGGACGGTCCCCAGCATCGCGCCGTAGATCAGCGCGCGACGCCGCTGCTGCGCGGGTACTACCGCCGCCGCGACCGCCGCCCCCAGCACCATTTGGGTGATTGAATCCATGCCTGATCCTGCGCCGAAGGCCGCTGTGATAGCACAGCCGCCGGTGACGGGCGAGCCGCCGGTGCTGCGGCGCGACTGGACAAGTTCGCCCAGCATCCGCGCACGCCCAAGTTTCGGGAGTCCTCCACTGCCGCCAGTCCCGTGGTGGCGCGATCTCCTCCCGATGATGGCTGCCTCGACGGACAGCGCCACTGCAGAGTCGCCACGAAGATTGACAAGTATCCGGGCTAGACTGTGCGCCGCCGGCGAGTACCGGCGACCGCGAACCATCCGAACGAGGCTATTCCCGATGCAAAGCAGCTGGACCATCGACACCGCGCGCGAGCACTACAGCCTGCCCTACTGGTCCGACGGCTACTACGACATCGACCCGCAGGGACGGGTGGTGGTGCGCCCGCACGGGGACTCGGGGCCCTCGGTGGTGCTGGCCGAGGTGATCGAGGCTGCGCGTGCACGCGGTTTGCAGCTGCCGATCCTGGTGCGCTTCACCGACATTCTCAGCCACAAGCGCGACCGCATGCAGGCCGCCTTCGCCCAGGCGATGGCCGATTACGATTACCAGGGCGGCTACACCGCGGTTTTCCCGATCAAGGTCAACCAGCAGCGCAGCGTGGTCTCCGAACTGGTGCGCAAGGGCGGCAGCGGCTTTGGCCTGGAGGCGGGCAGCAAGCCGGAGCTGATGGCGGTGCTGGCGCTGAGCCCGGGCGGCACGGTGGTGTGCAACGGCTACAAGGACCGTGAGTACATCCGCCTGGCGCTGATCGGGCGCAAGCTGGGGCTGGACGTCTACATCGTGATCGAGAAGGCCAACGAGCTGGGTCTGGTGATCGAGGAGGCACGCCGTCTGGGGGTGCAGCCGCTGCTCGGTGTGCGCATGCGGCTGGCGTCGATCGGCCACGGCAAATGGCAGAACACCGGCGGCGACAAGG
>JAGRJL010000183.1 GCA_020442775.1 Lysobacterales bacterium
TCGCCGGGAATGATGTGCGGGACCACGTCGAAGGGAATCAGCCGCTCGGTGCTGGCGCCCTCCCCGTACACCGCAAAGGTGATCCCCACCTTGCGAAACAGCAGATCCGCCGCATGCCGGTCCTGGGCGATCCGCTCCGGTGGCTGGGTCGCCAGCCACTCGGCCAGCGAGCGGCAGTGCGGGCGTACGCTGCCGTCGGCGGCATACATCTCGTTATAGGGGGTGGGCATAGAGCGTACGTCTCCTTGTTGCACAGGACAGACCGCACGACGCCTAAGGCGTCACCGCGGCTGGCCGAGCCAGGACTGATCCTTCATGAATCAGTCCGCAAAAGGAGGGCGTGGTCGGACGTCCCTTCCGAGCGAAGCGCAACGCTGGCCGCGTTCGCGCCTGCCCATGGTACGTGAGTGGCTGCCTGGCGTGTAGGGTGCGGCCGTCACCGCTTGATTTCGGCTGTGTAGCGCTCGTCAATAGCCGCTGTCACCCCCGCGCGCCCTGCCCGCCCAGGCCATGACGCCCGCCATCGTATCTGCTCGAACGCAACCTGCAGCACGGCTAGCGGCGACCGTTGCGACTACACTTGGGATTCTCAAGGCGACCACCAGCACCTATGCGCAAGATCACGATTGCAGTTCTCGCCCTGGCATCCACGCCTGCGCTGGCCGATGTGGATTTCTTCGTTGGGCCGCGGAGTCTGGCCAGCAACCCGGCGGCCGAGGATCTACTGGGTTATGCCGTAGCCGCCGCCGAAGGGCCGGCCGGCAGCCGAATTGCGGTCGTCGGAGCGCTCGCCGGGTTTGCCGCTATCGGCACCATGTTGCCTGGCGAAGATCAGTTCATCCTGGGTCAGCAGCTCAGCTCCGGTGTGTCTGGCGACGTCTTTGGGCTGGCGGTCGCGATCGGCGGGCCGGACGGGTCGGTGATCGCGGTGGGCGCACCGGAAGATGACACCTTCTTTCTCAATAGCGGCAAGGTCTACCTCTATCGTCGCGCCAGCCCAGGGGGCAGTTTCACGCTGCAAACCAGCATTGACCCGCCGATGCCGGTGAACGTCGGCAATTTCGGCACTTCGGTGGCACTCTCGGCGGACGGCACCCGCTTGGTCGTTGGCGAGCCTAAGGCCCAGCAATCGATGGTCGAGCGCGGCGCGGTGCACATCTACGACATCAGCGGCGCTATCGGCGCGCCACAAACCCTAGCCGATGGGATCACGGTGGGCGGACGTTTCGGGCAGTCCGTTGCGCTGGACAACAATCGCTTGGTGGTGGGTGCCCCCACCACCGATGACGCGATGATGGTGGACCAGACCGGCGCGCTGATGGCGTATCAGGACGTCGGCGGCACTTTCGTGGCCGACGGGGCTCCGCTATTCGCCGCGGACCGCGCCACCGGCGATCGTCTTGGACTAGCGGTGGCGATCAACGGAGA
>JAGRJL010000184.1 GCA_020442775.1 Lysobacterales bacterium
GCCAGGGCCGGACCGTTGACCGGGCAGGCGGCGATCTTCCAGCCGTCTTCATGGAGCATGCGCTGATTCTTCCAGCCGCCCTGATCGCGGTTGATCAGTCCGATGTCGCGAATCTCCGCATCGCTGCGATCGCGGAACAGGGCCATGTGTTCCCCTTCGGCGATCCGCAGCAGTTCGGTGCCGCAGCAGGAACAGACCTGCGCGTCGATCTGCTCACGCTGAGTGATCTCCCCGGCGCGATTGATCACCGCGCTGCGCAGGGTCATCGCGTCTTCATGATGATGGCCGTCGGCGCCCACCGCCGCCGGCGCACTCAGCCGCCCGTCCAGCCACAGCAGCAGCACCCGGTCCTCGGCCAGCGGCGCCATCGAGACGAAGCCATGCTCGGTGTGGGTGCCGTCGTCATGCGGGGTGATCGGCGACGACCAGGTGTTGCCGCGGTCGGTAGAGCGGCTGAGCTGGATTTCGTAGGCGTAGGTGGCAGGCGCGGTCTTGTGCAGAAAGTAGGTCAGCCAGTCGCCGTTGTCGGCGATCACCAGCGAGGGAAAATCGGCCCAGTTGACGAACCAGTCGCAGCCGCGCGCCACTTCATGCACCTCACCCAGCTTGCCCTGAAGGTCCATCTCGGCGACCCGCAAGGCCGCGCAGCCGTCTTCCAATCGCGCCTGCCAGCTGAGGATAAAGCGCTGCTGGTCGGGGTCGGCAGTGATGCTGGGAGACATCGCCATGCCCAGCTTCGACAGATCCAGATCGGCCGTTTGTACGGCAGCGTTTGCGCTGCTGATCGCGCAGGCCAGGGCCAGTGCTGACCAGCAAGGCCGCGCTGCGCCGATCTGGGTCGCCTTAGCGAATTCGAGAATCCGCATTCGATTGCTCGTCGTCCGCGAACCTAATGGTCAGGTCCGGGCGGCGGCTGCTCAAAGCCATCTTCGAGCAAGATGTCGATGCGCTTCAGCGCATAGACCGCACCCTGATTCACGAACTGTGCATCGGTGCCGAAGGCACCGACGGCGAGCACATCCTGGCCCGCATAAGCGATTGAATGCCCGAAGCTGCCGGCATCCGCAGCCGAGTGGCGAAGTCCCGGTTCCCAAGTGCCGTTGACCCGAACAAAGCGATAGACCGCACCGCCGCCGGAACAGCCTGAAACATTCAGACAGTAGGCGCCGACCAGAATCTCGTCGCCGTTCACCGCCACCGATTGGCCAAATCGTTCCTGCGCTTGGGCAGAAGTGGAGCGCAGCTTCTGCTCCTCCGCCCAAGTCCCATTTCGACGAAAGACAGTGACCGAACCGGCATCTGCGCCGACCATCTTGTCGTCATTGCCGGCGCCGCCGAGCAGGACGTCTCCGTTGATCGCCACCGCTAGTC
>JAGRJL010000185.1 GCA_020442775.1 Lysobacterales bacterium
GACTGCTTGACCTTGCCGTCCAGGATTCCCTGCGCCAGTCGCTCCATCTCTTCGACCACCATCGCGGCGCCGTAGAGCTCGACCATGCGCAAGGTTCCCTGCACCTGGTGCAGGTAGCTGGCGCAGAATCGCATGAGCGAGGCATCCTGAGGATCCTCGACATAGGACTCCAGAGATTGGCGCGCTTGCTTGAGGGTGTCCTCAAGCTCCTGCTTGACCCAATTGAGAGTGGTGAAGTCGATTTCGTTGTTGTTGCTCATTTGCTCGCCCTCCGCTGAGCGGGCTTACGCTGTGTCATACCGAATCCAGGCTCGGACGCGGATCGTCTAGACGCCGATAGGCGAGTACCTGCCGGTTACTCACCCGTTCGAGCCCCGGGTAGCTCCATTGCGTGACCTCTCCTGGCCCGAGGATCATCACGCCGCCCGGCTTCAATAAGCTGGCAAAGCCCGCGAGCATCTCCAGGCGACGCTCACGGGGGAAATAGATCAGCACGTTCTGGCAGAAGATCAGATCGATCTCCTTGACCGGAGCGCGGCTCAGGTCCAACAGGTTGAACACCGAAAAGGCCACCCGGCGGCGCAGTCGTTCATCGATCTCAAAGCTCTGGTGGTCAAGCCCTTTGATGTAGCGCCGCGCCAGATCATCCGGGATCTCGCTGCGCCGCGCGATCGGATAGCGCCCGGCGCGGCCGGTGGCCAGCGCCGGCTGACTGACGTCGGTGGCGGTAATCCCGAAATAGGACCGCCCCGGCACCACATCCAGGCCGCGATCGATCGCCATCGCCAGCGAATAAGCCTCTTCACCGGTTGCACAACCCACGCTCCAGGCATGAATGGAGCCATCCCAGCTGAGTGCCGCGGTTCGCGTGGTCAGCCAGGTCTTCTCGACGTAGTCGTAGGACGGCTGATGGCGGAAAAAGTGGGTTTGATGGATGGTCAGGCGATCAACCAGGGTTGCCCATTCAACCGCCGCCTTCGGACCCGACTGCAAATCGGTGTAGTAGACCTCGAAGCTGGTGTAGCCGGCCTCACGCATTCGCCCGCGCAGGTTGGTCAGCAGAAAACTGCGGCGGGTGCTGGGCACCACGATGCCGGTGCGATGCTCCAGCAGCTTGACCCAGCGCTTGAACAGATCTTCGTCCATCCCGGGTATATCAGTCACCGACGGCGAAGCAGGCGGCGTAGCCGCTCCCTTCACCGCGCCGTCGTCTCCTGATCCCTGGACAGCTACCACTAGTTAACCCCTTCAGGTCGGCAGCTTGAAGTCGGCGACCGATCGTCTCAGGTCAGCTGCCAACTGGGCCAAGTTACCAATGGACTCGGCGGTCTGACTGGCACCGACCGAGGTCTGGGTGGTGATTTCCTGAATCACGTTCATGGTTGCCGAGATGTTGGTTGCTGCCGCCGACTGCTGGCGGGCCGCCTCGGAGATGTTCTGAATCAGGTCTGCCAAGTCGTTCGAGACCTTTTCAATTTCGCCCAGCGCCAGACCGGCGTCCTCGGCCAGGCGGGCACCGGCGACCACCTCTGCGGTGGTTTGTTCCATCGAGTTGACCGCTTCGTTGGTGTCGGACTGAATCGTCTGCACCAGCGTTTCAATTCGTTTGGTGGCGTTTGATGCGCGCTCTGCCAGGCGCTGCACTTCGTCGGCAACGACCGCGAATCCGCGGCCCGCTTCACCGGCGGATGCTGCCTGAATTGCGGCGTTCAGTGCCAGAATGTTGGTTTGTTCTGCGATGTCGTTAATCAGTTCGACGATGGATCCAATTTCCTGCGAGGATTCACCCAGTCGCTTGATTCGCTTTGCAGTTTCCTGGATCTGGTCACGGATGTTGTCCATGCCCTGAATGGTTTGGCGCACGATCGCCGCACCCTTGCCGGCGATTTGCACTGAGCGTTGTGCCACGTCGGCGCTCTCGGCCGAGTTGCGCGAGACCTCGTCGATGGAGACTGCGATTTCGTTGATCGCCGCCGATGCCGAAGTGATCTGCTGCGCCTGATGCTCTGCTGCTTCTGCCAGATGCATGGCGGTGGCCTGGGTTTCCTGGGCTGCCGCTGCCACCTGCACTGCGGTTTCGTTAATCGTGGTTACCAGTGAGCGCAGTGCCTCGACCGCGAAGTTGATGGAGTCCGCGATTGCCCCGGTGATGTCCTCGGTGACCGTTGCGCGTACCGTCAGGTCGCCTTCTGCCAGCGATCCCATCTCGTCCAGCAGGCGCAGAATTGCCTCCTGATTTCGCTGGTTCAACTCGGCAGTGACTTTCAGTCGGCGCTGTTGATCGCGCAAGTACACGAAGCCCAAGCCCAACAGACAGATCGCCATCACCAGACCCGAGCCTGCTGCCACCGGCAGCGAGGGGAAGACGCGGTTCTGATCCTGATCCACGTAATCGACTTCGAGCAGCTTGGCGTTGTCGAGCAGCGCGTTCGAGTTCAGTGAGACGGTATCGGACGACTGGCGCACGTCGGCCAGATCGGTGGAGCCCTTCACGATCTGATCGACGTACTGGCCGATGTCGCGGAAGATCTCATAAACCTCATCCAGAATCGCCCGCGCCTGCGGGATGTCGATCTGACGAATGCCCAATTCCGCATTGCCGTTCTGCAAGCCATCGAGCACCCGGCCGAAGATCGCGGCGTCGCGGTTGAATCCGTCTGCTGCGGTGGTGTCTCCCAGCATGATTTCACCGAGGCGGCGCAGCAAGCGGTCGGCCAGCGTCACCTGTCGGCCGGCAATGTAGATCTGGTCAGCCGGCGCACCACGCTCGGCCAGCACCTTGACGATTTCGTCCGAGCGGGCCTGCAGCAGCGGCACCCGCGACTCGAACTGCTGGCGGATATCGGTCATTTCCAGAACGATCTCTTCCTTGGCCAGAACGTTGCTGGAGGCCGCGGAGATCTCGCTCCAGGTGCCGACCACCTGATCCAGGGCGGGCTTTACCTCGGGGTTTTCGGTAATTGCCGGGATCCCGGTTTCGGCGTCGCCCCCCACCAGCTTCTGGATGTTCTGGGCAATGTTGAGCTCGGTGCCGCGGAGCTCATCGAATGCCTCGATGCGGCCACCGGCGGCTTCTGCCGCGTATTTGGCCAGCTGCTGCGACTTCACCTGGATATCTGCAGCCAATGCGGTGGCCTGCTGATCCTGGTTGGATAGTCGGAACTGCTGCACGAAGTTCGCTGCGAACACCGCCAGAGCGGCGATAAACAACACCACCAGAATGGTAATTAGGGGCGTCGATTCCCGTTGTTGCACTCCACCTGCCGCACTCATCTCGGATTTACTCCCCCATAGTCTGGCAACACGCCTAGGCCGCCGCCTGCATGAACTCAGCGGACTGACACAACTCACTCATGCTCAACACCCCCCAGCGGCGGACGTCAATCTCGACTTCACCACTGAGGAAACGACTGATTGGAGAGTCGGCGTTGGCGGTCACGCCCTGCAGGCTCTCCTCGAAAAAACTTCGCTGACCGAGCACCTCGGACACCAGCAAGCCCACCAGCGAGCCTTGTACGCTGGTCGTCAGCACCCGGGTCTTTTCGGTCATTCGCTCCGCCTCACCCTCCAGCATCGCGCGCAGGTCGACGATCGGAATCAGGTTGCCGCGCACGTTGGCAATGCCCAGCATCCAGGCCTTGGTACCGGGAACCGGGGTCAACGGCGGGAATCGGAGGATTTCATTGACATCGTCCAGACCGCTGAGCAGCATCGCGTCGCCCAGCCTGAAGGCAATTCCGCGCCACAGTCCCGGCGCTTCCAGCTCTTCGGGCATGCCGGGCTGATGCACCAGCGATCGCCGCTCATAGTCGACGAGCGCCTCGAATGGGTTTAGCGTGCTTTGGCTGGCGCCATCATTCATGCTGTCGATCCTACCCATCGACCGGTCGCGGTCATGCTTTCAGAATGGACCGCACCCGGTCCAGAAGGTCTGCTTCACGAACCGGCTTGACCACGAAATCTCGCGCCCCTTGCCGCATTCCCCACACCCGATCGGTTTCCATGCTCTTGGTGGTCACGATCACCACCGGGATATGACTGGTTGCGCTGTCCCGACTCAGACTGCGGGTCGCCTGGAAGCCGCTGGTGCCGGGCATGATCACATCCATCAGGATCAGATCCGGCTGCTCGTTACGCGCCTTCTCAATGCCTTCTTCGGCATTGGAGGCAGAGGATGTCATAAAGCCGTTGCGTTCCAGCATCGTGCTCAGGACCCTCACGTCGGTCGGCGAATCATCCACTATCAGTACATGCGCCATGGGCTAGCCCCCGTTCCAGTGCGTCATCGTATGCCCCCCACATATCGATTCGTCGCGGCGGCTGTTTAGCCGGACGGCACAAACCTCCTTATCGCTCCGAGCAGTTCGTCGCGGGTGAACGGCTTGGTCAGGTATTGCTCTGAACCAACGATTCGTCCGCGTGCCTTGTCAAACAGGCCGTCACGACTGGACAGCATGATCACCGGCGTTTGCTTGAAGACCTGATTGTTCTTTATCAGCGCGCAGGTCTGATAGCCATCCAGGCGCGGCATCATGATGTCAACAAAGATGATCTGGGGCTGGTGATCACTGATCTTGGCCAGCGCCTCGAAGCCATCGGTTGCGGTGACGACTTCGCAACCCTCCTTCTTCAGCAAGGTTTCAGCAGTTCGACGGATGGTCTTGCTGTCGTCGATGACCATGACACGCATGCCGGTCATGTCAGGCCTCTTCTCCTGCTCGTCCACATTCACCCCCGGTCCACTCGCAAGCCTATGACCCTATCACTGGAGTGCCACCTAACAGATCAACTCCAGGCCTCCACCGCAGTCTTTAGCCATAGCCTACACTGCTGTCAAGTTTATTCGCTAAGTTATTGCGCTATGGGCAGATTGCAACTCGAAGATTTACGCGCAACTTGCAATCGCTGCAATCTACCCATCGAGTTCGTTTGGCGAGGACGTCCCCGATCCCACGATCCGGTGGAATAATACTACACGCGACTTTGGGCAATGCCCGTCCGAGTCTGCCAAGATTGCAATTGATGCCCCTTTTTAGCAAAGAGTTCCGCTTTCCTATGGCTTCGACCGTCGCCGTGCTGATGGATCCCATCGAGCGCATCTCACCAAAGAAGGACACCAGCCTGGCACTGATGCTGGAAGCCCAGCGTCGCGGGCTGGCCCTGCGCTACCTGCAAATCGGGGATCTGGCGATTCGCGACGGCCGCCCGATGGCCCGCATGGCCGCAGTCCGGGTCGCCGATGACCCCAAGCGCTGGTTTGAGCTGGAGGCGCCGCAATGGTGCGATCTGGCCGAGGTCTCGGTGGTACTGATCCGCAAGGATCCGCCGTTCAATGGCGAGTATCTGTATGCCACCCAGATCCTGGAACTGGCCCAGCAACAGGGCGTGCAGGTGGTCAACTCTCCACAGGGACTGCGCGACGCCAACGAGAAGCTGGCGGCGCTGTGGTTTCCGCAATGCCTGCCGCCGCTGCTGGTGTCCAGCGACCGCAAGCTGTTGCGGGAGTTCGTCGACCAGCACCAGCACGCGGTGGGCAAGGTGCTCGATGGGATGGGCGGCAGCAATGTGTTCATGACCCGCGCCGAGGACCCCAACCTGGGAGTGATACTGGACACCCTGACCGACTCTGGCAGGCGCTTTGCGATGGTCCAGCGTTATCTCCCGGAAATCACCCAGGGCGACAAGCGGATCCTGATGGTCGACGGTGAACCGGTGGAACACTGTCTGGCGCGGATTCCGCAGGGGCGTGAATTCCGCGGCAATCTGGCCCAGGGCGGTCGCGGGGAAGTTCGCGAACTCGATGAACATGATCGCTGGATTTGCGCACAGGTCGGTCCGGAGCTGCGCCGCCGCGGATTGCGCTTTGTCGGCCTGGACGTGATCGGCCGCTATCTGACCGAGGTCAACGTCACCAGCCCCACCTGCGTGCGCGAGATCGACGCCGCAACCGGCGGCAACATCGCTGGCCGATTGTTTGACCGGCTTGAGGTCAGCGCCTGATGACCCGCGCAGGACCCGGCGACCGACTCAGCCTCACTACCGGTTTTGCACTACTGCTGCATGCGGTGGCCCTGTTCGGCATCGAGTTCACTCTGGAGGATCCGCTGGCCGCCGCGCTGCCGGCGCTGGATGTGATACTGGTTCAAAGCAGTTCCGCAGAGGCCCCCGAAAAGGCTGATTTTCTGGCCCAGGCCAACCAACAGGGGGGCGGAGACGCCGACGAGGCGGTTCGGCCTTCCGCGCCTTTCACCGCGCCACTACCGACCCCCGATGACGGGGTGGCGCCGGAGCGAGTTCAGGCCAGCGCGCCCGATCCGGTGCCGGCGACGGCTCCGGAGGTACTCAGTCAGAGCGCACCCTCAGAGCAGTCGGCCACCCTGCCTGATCGGGCCGCAGTAGAAACCGCGGCGCTGCCGCCAGGACACCGGCTGATCGAGCAAAGCATGGAGATGGCCAAGCTCACTGCCGAGCTGAACCGCAATTCCGAGGCCTACGCCAAGCGTCCGAAGCGCAAGTTCATCTCCGCCAACACCCGCGAGTTTGAATATGCGACCTATATGGCGGCCTGGGTTGCCAAGGTGGAACGGATCGGCAATCTCAACTATCCCGACCAGGCGCGGCGGGAGCTGTTGCAGGGCAGCCTGGTGCTCACCGTGGCCATTCTGCAGGACGGCAGCATTGAAAGCGTCGATCTGATCCAGCCATCCGGCTACCCGCTGCTGGACGACGCCGCCCGCCGCATCGTGCAGCTGTCCGGACCCTTCGCGCCGATCCCGCAGACCGAAGACGAGCCCATCGACGTGCTCCACATCACCCGCACCTGGCGCTTCCTGCCGGGCAACGTGAGCATGCGCTAGCGCTACGAAGCGATCTTGGCGCCGCCAGATCCGCTACGTCTCGAGGCCGCGGGGCGCCCGAGGGGCGGTCTGACTGAACCGAAACTGGCTGACTCCGACATGATCGCCAATCGGTGACCGGAATCCGGCTGCCGAGGCGTAGAATGGGCGCATGGGCAGTGCCAACTATCTCGACAATCAGTTTCTGATCGCCATGCCGACGCTGGATGACCCCAATTTCTCCCGCGTGGTCAGCGTGGTTTGCCAGCATGGCGAAGACGGCGCGCTTGGCATTGTGGTCAATCGCCCCGCCGAGATGCAGCTGGGTGACCTGCTGGAACAGCTGGAGATCAAGGTCGAGGTCCCCGGCATCGCCGAGCAACCGATATTCGTTGGCGGACCGGTACAGCAGGATCGCGGCTTCGTCCTGCACGAGGTGTGCGACGAATACGACTCCAGCTATGCGGTGGCCGACAATCTGCGGCTGACCACCTCGCGCGATGTGCTGGAGGCGATTGCCCAGGGTCGCGGCCCGCGTCGCCACCTGGTCGCCTTGGGTTACGCCGGCTGGGGCAGTGGACAGCTGGAGGAGGAACTCAAGGACAACGCCTGGCTGAGTACGCCGGTGGATCTGGACCTGCTCTTCGATACGCCTTATGAACGGCGCTGGGAAGCGGCTACCGCCCTGCTCGGCTTTGATCCGATGGCATTGGCCAACTACGCCGGTCACGCCTAGAGGGCCGTCACATGAGCACGCTGCTGGCCTTCGATGTGGGCGATCGCAAGATCGGGGTCGCCGTGGGCACCCGACTTTCCCCGCCCCGGCCGCTGCGGGTGCTGGCGGCGCAACCCGCCGAGGCACTGGAGCGAGAGCTGCGCGCGCTGGTTGCAGAATGGAACCCGGAACAGCTGGTAGTGGGCATGCCGCTGACCCTGGAAGGCGAGGCCCAGCCCGCCAGCCGCCGCGCTGAGGCCTTTGCCATCCGCCTGCAGGCGCTGTTCGAGCGACCGGTTGCGCAGGTCGACGAGCGCTACAGCACCCGCGAGGCGCGCAGCCGCTTTGCCCAGGCGCGCGCCATTGGGCAAACTCGTCAACGTCGCGGTCAGCCGATGGATGCGATCGCCGCCGCGGTCATTCTGGAGAGCTATCTTGCAGATTCCTGAGTTCGACAGCCTGTACGCCAATCTTCTGTCCGCGCTGCGCAGTCGTAGCTATAGCTGCGCGATCGAGGATCTGCTGATGGTCGGGATTCATTCGGGCGGCGTCTGGCTGGCCGAAAAGCTGCACCAGGATCTGGCAATCAAGGCCGAACTCGGCCGGCTGGACATCAGCTTCTACCGCGACGATTTCAGTCGGGTGGGGGTACACCCGGTGAT
>JAGRJL010000186.1 GCA_020442775.1 Lysobacterales bacterium
GGCAACAGCGCGCTGACTGACGGGATCGACCGCTTACCAGGCGATCCCGTAATCCTCGCCGAAGTCGCTGGCGCCACCCCAGAACATCCCGTTCTCGGCGTCGAAGTGGATCGCGGTGATCGGCCCGGAGGTGCGCTCGCGGGTTTCCACCTGATAACCCATCTTGCCCAGCTTGCTCTGTACCCAGTCGGGTACATCGTCGCGCAGCAGCAGTCGCCCCGGCTCAGACTGATGGGCGCCGAAGGAGGCCTGCATCTGATAGCTGTTGATGTTGGCTGCTTCGACCGCTTCCTGCACGTTCATCTCGAACTCGACCATGTTGAGCAGGAACTGCAGCAGATTCTGGTCCTGGCTGTCGCCGCCCTGCACCGCAAATGACAGATAGGGCTTGCCGTCCTTGAGTGCCAGGCCGGGGGTCAGAGTGGCGCGCGGGCGCTGCCCCGGCTGGACCACGTTGAAGGGGTTCAGCCCCTTGTCGAGTACGAAACTCTGCATCCGCTGGCTCAGCCCCACACCGGTAGAGCCGGCGATGAACGGCGGAATCCAGCCGCCGCTGGGGGTCACCGAGACAATCCAACCCTGCGCATCGGCGGCCTGTATCGAGGTGGTGCCGGCGAGAAAAGCTTCATCCGGGGTCATCTGCAGGGCCTGCTGGAAGCCGTCTTCGCCCAGCCCCTCGGCCGCGGGCGGAATTGGGGTCCACTTCTCCAGCAGATCGGTGTAGGGGTTCTTTTCACCCTGGAATGGATATGGGTCGCCCGGCTTGGCTTCGGCGTTGTTGCGCTCCCAGTTGATCTGCGCAAAGCGCGCCTTGGCGTAGTCCTTCGACAGCAGTCCGGTGATCGGCTCCACCGGCGGAACGTAGGGATCGCCGTAGTAGAAATCGCGGTCGGCGAACGACAGATTCATTGCCTGATACAGGGTGTGGATGTAGCGCGCGCTGTTGTAGCCCATCGCCTTCAGATCGGCGTTCTCCAGAATGTTCAGCGCCTGCAGCATCACCGGACCCTGCACCCAGTGGGTCAGCTTGTAGACCTCCACCCCGCGGTAGCGGGTGCTCACCGGCTCCTCGATGATCACCTGCCAGCGGTCCAGGTCGGCCATCGTGATCAGGCCGCCGGCCTCCTGGGTGGCACGTACCAGTTCACGGGCGATATCCCCGCGGTAGAAGCGCTCATAGGCCGCCATGATCGCGGCCTTGCGGTCCTTGCCCGCGGCCAGCGCTTCGGCCTCGGTCTCAACCAGCTTGCGCAGGGTCGCCAGCAGGTCGAGCTGCTTGAATTCCTCACCTGCGCGCGGGGCGGCGCGGACGCTGGCGTCTTCCTGCCAGTGCGGCAGCAGGATCCGTTTGGAGTCGGGCCACTGCGCGATCACCTCGCGCTGGCGCTCCATGTTGTCGGCCTGGGCGGCTTCAATCGGGTAGCCCTCGGCCATCTGCATCGCTGGGGCGAGCACTTCGGCCAGGCTGAGCTGCCCGTATTCGGCCAGCATCACCATCAGCCCACCCGGGGTGCCCGGGGTGACTGCGGCCAGAGGGCCATACTCCGGCGGGTACTGCATCCCTTTTTCGCGAAAGAACTCCACCGTGGCGCCCGTGGGCGCGACGCCCAGCGCATTGATTCCGATCACCTTTTTCAGTTTCGGGTGATAAATCAGCGCCTGGGTTTCGCCGCCCCAGCCAAGCGTGTCCCACATCGTCGCGGTGGCTGCCAGCATCGCGCAGGTCGCGTCGACTGCGTTGCCGCCGCGGGCGAAGGTCATCGCGCCAGCGGTCGCCGCCAGCGGTTTGCCGGTAATCGCGACCCAGTGTTTGCCGTGCAAAATGGGCTTGGCGGTGCGCTCGGCAGCGAAGGCGGGAAGCGCAAGCAGGCTCAGCAGAGCGGCGGATAGAGCCGCCAGGACGGGTCGAAGGGCAACCACGGCATACTCCGGGAATGGATGGCGATCCCGAGTGTGCCAAAACTTTGGTGAGTTGAGCGTAATCCGACCCCGACCGAGAGAGAGCAGCGATGACCCCGGCGATCCTTCGATACCAGGCTGAGAAGCGCTATAGCACCGAAGAGCGATGCGATATCAACGAGCTTTCCAACGGCGGGGCCGATCCGGATCTCTCCATCGCGCAGGCCATCGTCGCCCCCGGGGTGACCACCGCCTGGCATTGCGTGGTCGATACTTTGGAACGCTATGTGCTGATCTCCGGAAGCGGCAGAGTGGAGGTCGGCGAACTGCCGCCCGCCGAAGTGGGTGTAGGCGATGTGGTGATCATTCCGCCGGGGGTGCCTCAGCGAATCACCAACACGGGCGCTGGCGATCTGGTCTTTCTGGCGATCTGCACGCCGCGCTTTGCGCAGCGCAACCATCGCGATCTTTCGTCAGCCGCGCCTGCTGCAGACGCGGCTGACAAATCGCTCGATTAACTGACCGGCGGCAGATCCACCACCAGCGTCACCCGGCGGTTGGCCAGGCCATTGTCGCCCCAGGCGCCCGGCGACAGCTGCCGCTTGCGCTCTTCGCCATAGCTCACCGCGGTCACCCGGTCGGCGCCCAGACCACTGCTGACCAGATAATCGCGCACCGCATCGGCGCGGCGCTGCCCCAGCCGCTGGTTGTAGGCGGCATTGCCGGCGGCGTCGGTAAAGCCTTCCACGGTGATGTGGGCATTTGGATGGTGGCCGTTGATCACCTGGGAAAAGGCATCCAGGGTGCCCCGGTCCTGTTCGCGCAGATCGGCGCTGTCGTAGGCGAAGTGGACATTCATGTCGACGTGCAGCCGCCCCGCCAACTGCTGGATCTGCGCCTCGTGAGCCGACAGCCGTGCTTCCAGTGAGCTGCGCAGTTGTTCAATCGCACTCTTGTTGGCGTCGATCTGACTCTGCAGGCTGCTGTCGCGGCTGCGCAATTCGCTGACCACCGCGTCGTAATCTTCGCGCTTGACGTAGTTGCTGCAGCCGCTTGCCATCAGTACTGCCGCCGCCAGCGCCGAGATCGTCAGGGTTCGAGTGTTCCGCATGAGTGGGTCCTTCTGCTGCGTTTGCGCCCCTCGCAAGATTCCCGTGCGATTGGCGCGGATCAATACAAACAGCCTAACGCTGTTCGCCCCGCGGCCGATTAAGCCTGCCGAACCGGGGGTAATTCCGTGAACCATGCCCCGGTTGCCGGGATCCATGGTGCGGCTTCAGCCGGGACTCAGGAAGCTTAGCCGGTGCTGACGGCGCCTGCGCGCTGCTGGATGCGGGCGGCCTGCGCACTACCGGGGCGGATCTGCGCGCCGCGGTTGTCAAAGATGCTCAAAAAGCAGCAGACCGCGCGCGCGGGAGGGTCTAAGCTGGTCCTCCGGCCGTTGCTGGATCGGACGGCCGATCCAACCGAACACGGAGGGCAGGCTTCATGCAGGTCTTGATTCACACTGACAATCACATCGTTGCCCACGAACCGCTGGTGGAGCGCGTTACTGCGGCGGTTCGGCAGGCGCTGAAGCGCTTCGACCCCCACCTGACCCGGGTCGTGGTGCACCTCAAGGACGAGAACGGGCCCAAGGATGCGCCCCACGATCAGCGCTGCGTGATTGAGGCCAGGCTGCAGCATCGCACCCCGGTGTCGGCCAGTCACGAAGCCACCACCATCGACCTGGCGGTCGACGGTGCCCTCAACAAGCTGGTGAGAGCCATCGATTCCGACATGGGCCGGCGCAAGGACAAGGCCGGGCACGCCGTGCCGCAGTTTGACGACGAGGAGGCCGGCAGCTGAGCGGGTCCCTGGCCACACAACCCATTGCTTGAGCGTTGATCCGAGGTCGCGCTCAGGTGCGGCGGATTGGGGGATTGGCGCCTGCGCTTGACGCTGAACCGCCCTAAGATGCAGGCCCTTTTGGGTGGCCAGGACAAAATCATGAAAGCACTGAAGGCTTGGGTACTGCTGGTCGGTTGCGCCTTGGGCGGCCAGGCGGTTGCCCAGTGCCCGCCTGCGCAGATGAGCCGCGAGCAGCTGATTGAGTTGCGTGAGCAAAAGTTCTCGGTGGACGATGACGACGCGCGCAATGCTTTGGCGATCGCCCTGCTGGGCTGTCTGGGCGACCCCGATCCGGCAGTTCGCGACGGGGTGGTCTACGAGGCCATCGCCACCTGGGGTCGCGGCGAGTTGCTCTCGACCGAAACGGTGCAATTTCTGCGCGGCGCGCTGCTCAACACCCTCAAGGCGGCGGACGATCCGCGGCAGTTGACCCACGCCTTTGCCCTGCTGGTGCTGTCTGAGGTAGCCCGGGTGGATCGAATCAAGCCGCAGTTCAGCGCCGAGCAGCGTGGCCAGATGGCCGCCCAGCTGGCCGAGTACGTCCGCGGCATTGACGACTACCGCGGCTTCGAGGAGGGCATCGGCTGGCGTCATCAGGTCGCGCACGCTTCCGATGTGGTGCTGCAGCTGGCGCTCAACGGCGAACTGCCGGCGGAGTCGGTGGCCACGCTGCTTGATGCGATG
This sequence comes from Lysobacterales bacterium, assembly GCA_020442775.1. GTDB lineage: Bacteria > Pseudomonadota > Gammaproteobacteria > Xanthomonadales > SZUA-5 > SZUA-5. The sequence goes on from JAGRJL010000186.1 coordinate 4,474, forward strand.
GCGACCCAGATCGCCACCGCGGCGACCGGCTACGTCCACAGCGAACCCGAACGCTTCGCCCGGGCCGCCTTTTATGCGCATCAGCGCGGGGTGCTGGATCGCGCCTGGTGGGAAGGCTGGCTCACCCGTCTGAGCTCCCCGGCCCCGGCCGAGTCCTGGGGCCAGGCGCAGCAGACCCACGCCGGAATCACCCGGCGCAACAACCTGTTCGCCTTCTACTACGCGCTGCACTTCGCCGCCGCCAACGCCAACAATGAGGCCGGCGTCGAGCTGAAGGCGCTGGTGCTGGACGCGATGAAGAACAGCGGCTGATGCGGGCCGTTCTCGGCTGTCGCCAGGTGCCCATCAGTGCGCTGGAAGCCGACCAGTTTGAAGCCCTCTTCACGCACCTGATCGCGATGCTGGGCGACGCCGAATCGGTCGACCAACCGCGCTTCCAGCCAATCACCGATAGCGATTCAGCGATCCCCGAGCCCACCCGCCAGTGGTTCGTGCACGGTGCCGAGGTGGCGGTAGGTGAGGGCGGCTGGCGCCGGGTCTGGGTGGTCCAGGACGCGGCCGCTCAGATCATCGCCCACGTCGATCTGCGCGCGACCGCTGATCACGCAGCGATGGATCGCTGTCTGCTGGGCATGGGCGTGCGCGGCGGCCATCGGCGGCTTGGGCTGGGCACCCGTTTGTTGGACTTTGTGGAGCGCTGGGCGGCCGACCAGGGTCTGCGCGCGATCGATCTGGAGGTGCTCGCCGAGAACCTCCCGGCGATCGCGCTGTACCGCCGCCTTGGTTACCAGCCGGCAGGCGAGGGCGTCGACGTTGATGGCAGCGCGCTGCTGCAAATGAGCAAGGCGCTGCGCTGATCGCGGCTACGCGTCCGGCTCCACCGATCGCGCCGGATCAGCCAGGGTCAGCGACTGCAGCAGCACCCCGGCCTGGGTGCGGTTTCGCACGCCGAGCTTTTCAAAAAGGGCCGAGACGTGCGCCTTCACGGTGCGCTCGGTAATCCCCAGCTCATCGGCAATCTGCTTGTTCAGTCGGCCCTGGGCGACCCGGCTCAGCACCCGCAGCTGCTGCGGGGTGAGGCTGGCCAGTCGCTCGGCCAGCTGCTGATCGGCGCTGACCGGATCGCTGGCATAGACCGCTCTGCGCAGCGCCTCAGGCACGTATTCACGGCAGTCCAGTACGCACTCCAGCGCTTGTTTCAACTCCTCGATCCCGGCGCTCTTGGGCAAAAAGCCGGCGGCGCCGTGATCCAGCGCGCGGCGGATGATCGCCGGGTCGTCGTTGGCCGAAATCATCATCACCGCCACCGCCGGATGCTCGCTGCGCAGCAGACTCAGCCCCATCAGCCCGTGGCTGTCCGGCATATGCAGATCCAGCAGCACCAGATCCACCTCCTGCTCATGCAGACTGCCCATCGCCTGCTCCAGCGTCCCCGCCTCCAGCACCTTCGCCTGCGGATGCAGCCCCAGCACCGCCTGGCGCAAGGCCAGCCGGAACATCGGGTGATCGTCGGCGATGAGCAGGTGGATCATGGCGGTGTTCGTTGGGGGAATGGTTGGGACGAGTGGCTGTGAGGGTCGCAAGGGTTGGTAGATAGTTCCAGTAGCCAGTTCCAGTAGCCAGGAACAGCAGGAGCCAGGAACAAGAGCAGTTCCAGTAGCCAGTTCCAGTAGCCAGGAAGAGCAGGAGCCAGAGCCGCCGCTCTGGCACCGCATCTAAACCCGAGAGCTCTCGATTCCTCTGCGTTCCAACAAACCTCAAATCTGGCTCTTTCGCTCCTAACTGGCTACTGGAACTGGCTACTGGAACTGCTCCCAAAACTGGCTACTGGAACTCGCTCTCACGTCACCGTCCACCCACCATCCACCACAATGCACTGACCGGTGATATTCCGCGCCACCGGGCTATAGAGGAAGGCGGCGATCCCGGCCAGTTCCTCGAAGCTGATGAACACGCCCTTGGGCATCGGCTTGAGCATGATCTCGCGCACCACCTGATCCTCGGGGATCTTGTTGGTACGGGCCTGGTCGGCGATCTGCTTGTCCACCAGCGGGGTCTTCACGTAGGTCGGGCAGATCGTGTTGATGGTGATGTCGGTGTCGGCGGTTTCCAGCGCCAGCACCTTGGAAAAGCCGACCAGCCCGTGCTTGGCCGCCACATAGGCGCTCTTGTAGCGGCTGGCAACCAGCGAATGGATCGAGCCGACGTTGATGATCCGCCCGTAGCCGCGCTCGCGCATCCCCGGCAGCAGCGCGCGGGTCAGTCGGGCGACGCCCACCAGCATCACCTGGATCAGCAGATCCCACTTCTCCATCGGAAAGTCTTCCAGCGCGCTGACGTGCTGCAGGCCGGCGTTGTTGACCAGCACATCGACCGGGCGGCTGATGCTGGCCAGCGCGGCGCTCACCGATTCCTCAGAGCACACGTCCAGCACCTGGGCCTCGGCGGACCCGCCGGCGGCGTTGATCTCGGCGGCCAGCGCCTCGATGCCGTCGGCGCCGAGGTCGGTCAGGATCAGGTGCTGGCCCTGCTCGGCCAGGCAGCGGGCGATCCCCGCGCCGATACCACTGCCGGCGCCGGTGATCAGTATCGATTGTTGGGTCATTGCGAGCTCTCTTGAAAAGAATCAATGCGGCAGTTTAGAGCGATTCGCGTGCGCCAGGCGCTGGCTGAGGTGCTCCGCCACGAGTCGGATTGGCGATGATCACCACACTAGCAGCGCCGCCGCACCCCCGCAGTGGTACTTTGGTGCAATTGGGAGGCTGGCGCGCTCGTCGCATCATCATTGCCGGCCAGTCATCAGCAGGTGGAGGAATCAATGGGCGAGAATCCAACCCGCAATCCGGCATTCGGATTGGGGCGCAGCCGCATTGGTGTCTGGTTGACGATATGGGTGGTGGGCGGCGCCCTGGCCGGTTGCGCCACCGAGAGGAGCGCCATGAGCAGCGAAGCAAGCAGTGATTCATCGACCGTCGACCAGTTCCTGCGCAGCGAGGTGCGCCAAAGCGTCCACCGCGACGCCGACGATCTGCTCTCGGCCGGGCTCGGTCTGGCCGGACTGCAGGCGCCGCCGGCGGCCTTCGCCGATCCGGAAAAGCCCACCACCGCCGAGGCCAGACGCCGCGCCATCTTGCAGAACTGGAAGGGCATTGCCGATCTGAGCCCCTTGGGCGGCTACGGCAGCACCTATGGCGGGGTGCCGTCGGTCCCCGGGCGCGAATACAGCGCCTTCGCGTTGATTCCCGGCGCCACTTCGCCGCATCGGGTGCTGGCGCAGGTTCCTGATCAGTTTGATCGAAAGGCCCGCTGTCTGGTGGTCAGCCCGGCCTCCGGCTCGCGCGGGGTCTACGGCGGCATTGCGGTCGGCGGGGCCTGGGGTCTCGCGCGCGGCTGCGCGGTGGTCTACACCGACAAGGGCGCCGGCACCGGCTTTTTCGATCTGGAAACCGGCACCGGCGTGGCCCTGGACGGCACTCGAGCCACAGTCGATCAGCAGCCGCTGGAGTTCGTCAGCGCCGGCACTGGTCCTGGCGTCGCCTTCAAGCATGCCCACTCCGGCGACAACCCCGAAGCCGACTGGGGCCGCCACACCCTGCAGGCGCTGCAGTTCGGTCTGCACGCGCTCGATCTGGCCTTCCCCGAGCAGGCGCCGTTCACCCCGGAAAACACCCGGATCATCGGCATTGGCGTCTCCAACGGCGGCGGCGCGCTGCTGCGCGCGGCCGAGCTGGACCAGCAGCGCTGGTTCGACGCGGTGATCGCCGGCGAGCCGAACATCACCCCGCCCAACGGCCGTGCGCTGCTGGACTATGCGCTGGAGGCGGCGATTTACCAGCCCTGCGCCTGGTATGCCGCGCCCAAGGGCCCGCAGCTGGCCTTCCCGCAGGCGATGCAGGCCGGCGCCGAACGCCGCTGCCGCGCCCTGGTCGAGCGTGGAATGCTGCACGGCGACGACCTGGCCGCGCAGTCAGCCGATGCGCTGGCTCGGCTGCGCCAGTCCGGCTGGGATGAGGACGCGCTCAGCCAGATGGGGGTGCTGGTCGCTATTGACGTTTGGCGCGCCGTGATTGCCACCTATCTGCAGAGCTACGCCCGGGTCGGCCCCGACAACCCGCAGTGCGGCTATCGCTTCAGCGAACTGGGCACCGACGGCCAGCCCAAGACCAGCAGCGCGGCGGTGCAGGCGCTGTGGTGGTCCGATGCCAGCGGTGTCGCGCCCACCGCCAACGTGGCGATCGTCGACGGCGCCGCCGAAGGCGACGATCCCACCCTGCCAGGACTGCTCTGCGCGCAGGCACTGCGCAGCGCCGATCTGGCCATGGCCGGCCCGATCACCACCAGCATCAGCCAGACCCTGGGCAACGCCCGTCCGCTGTCGCCGCGCACGCTGATCGTCCACGGTCAGCAGGACGGCCTGATCCCCAGCCGCTGGGCGGCCCACGCCTACGTCGAAGCCGCGCAGGCCAACGGGATCCGGATCCCCACCTACAGCGTGCCCCACGCCCAGCACTTCGACGCCTTCCTGTTCCTCCCCAGCGTCTCCGCCACCCAGCTCCCGCTGCTGCCCTACGTCTATCAGGCCGCCGACCGCGCCTGGGCCTCCCTCACCCAGGGCACCCCCCTGCCGCCCAGCGGGGTAGTGAAGAACCGGCTGCGCGAGGTGGCCGGGGAGGTGATTGGGGCCGAGCATCTGGGGCGGATCGGGGAGTGATGTTTGGAGGGCTCAGGGGCTCAGGGCCTAGGGCCCAGGGACGAGCAGAGGGCTCCGGCGCGCGCGACGCCTTACACCGCTCCTTGTAGGAGCCAGCCCTGCTGGCGACCAGTTCTTCGAACCAACGCTTAGTTCATTGACCCCTCCCGGCACAGCCATGCGGGCAAGATGCCCGCGGACCAGAGCATGAGCCCATCTTGAGGACCGCG
>JAGRJL010000187.1 GCA_020442775.1 Lysobacterales bacterium
TGGTCAGCGCAGCCGAGTTGCGCGCGATGATCGGCGACCGTTACCCGATGCTGCCGATCCAGCGCGGAACCGCGGGTACCACCGCAAGCCGTTACCGACTGGTCGACGGCAGCGCCGAGATCGGCTTCGTGGCCTCGGTCTCCGAACCCTTCTGCAGCGACTGTGGTCGGGCCAGAGTGGCCGCGGACGGACAGCTCTATACCTGCCTGTTTGCCTCGCGTTCGGTGGATCTGCTGGGGCCGATGCGGGCAGGCGAGAACCAGGCGGCGATCGCCGCGCGGATCGCGGCGGTCTGGCAGCAGCGAGAGGATCGCTACTCGGAGCTGCGCGGCGGACGCCTCGGCCTGCCGCTGCCGGTCAAGGTGCAGATGTACACCGTGGGTGGCTGAATGATGAACAATAGCGGGAGCAGTCTGAGTCATTTTGACGCCGAGGGTCGGCCGGCGATGGTGGACGTGGGCGACAAGTCGGTCACCCGTCGTGAGGCGCTGGCGGTGGGATTCATCCGCTTCCCGCCGGCTGTGGCAGCGCAGCTGGCCGAGCAGGGCTACGTGGGCAAGAAGGGCAGCCTGATCGACACCGCGATCATTGCCGGGACCATGGCGGTGAAGAAAACTGCCGAGCTGATTCCCTTTTGTCACCCTATGCCCATCGATGCGATCCGGTTTCGCATTACGCCAGAGCAGGGCGATCGGCTGCGAATCGAATGTCGGGTCAGCGTCGAGGCGCGGACCGGGGTGGAAATGGAGGCGCTGACCGGTGTCAGCGTCGCAGCCCTGACCGTCTACGACATGTGCAAGGCGCTGTCTCCGGCGATGGAGCTGGGGCCGTTCTATCTGCAGGAAAAGCAGGGCGGCAAACGCCACTACATCAGGGAACCCGAAACCGGGAATTCGGCAGGCCGGGACGCATGAAGATACAGATTCGCTATTTCGCCGAGCTCAAGGAGCAGGTCGGCGCCGATCAGGTCCTGCATCGCTGCGAGCCGCCGCTGACCGCGGCCGAGCTGTATGCGCGCTTGCGTGAACGGCACGGCTTCCGCTTCGACCCGGCCACCCTGAGAGTCGCAATTAACGGCGCCTTTGCCGACTGGCAGAGCGCGCTTTCCGACGGCGATGAAGTGTCCTTCTTGCCGCCCTTTTCAGGAGGCTAGTCGTGTTTGCACTGGCATACGAGGCACTCGACGTACAGGAGCTGAGCGGCAAGCTGGGCCCCGGGCTGGATGCCGGCGCTCTGGTCTGCTTCGAAGGCAGGGTACGCAATCATCATCAGGGCAGGGCAGTCCGGGGACTGGACTACGAAGCCCACGAAGCGCTTGCTCTGGCCGAAGGCGAGAAGATCCTGATCGAGGCGCATGCGCGATTTGCGGTCAGCGCGGCCTGCGTGCATCGATTGGGTAGCCTGGGTCTGGGGGAGATCGCGGTGTGGGTCGGTGCTGCGGGCAGCCATCGCGAGGAAAGCTTCGCCGCCTGCCGCTGGGTTATCGACGAGGTCAAGGCGCGGGTGCCGATCTGGAAGCGGGAGTACTACGTCGACGGCGATCCGGTCTGGCAGCATCCGCAAGCCTGAAGAGCGATCTCACGGCCGGCGGTCGGGACTGCACCCAGCGTTGCCCGGGCGCTGATCACCGCCGCGCCATCAGGCGCTGCCAGCCCGACTGGACGCCGAGCACCCGCTGATGCAGGAGATCGTCGCGGTGCGGGCGGCGTTGCGACCGCGCTGACGAGCAGTTTCGGATCACACTCGGTCGATTGGCCCGACTTCTGCTTGGATTGAACAATTCTGCTGTGAATTCGCCAACCGTACCGCGCAAGCCCTGATACACTGCGCCATGGTTCAGTCCATCGTCAGGATGCTTCATTTATGTCAAAGGGTCAGTCACTTCAGGATCCGTTTCTGAATGCCTTGCGCAGGGAGCGAGTGCCGGTGTCGATCTATCTGGTCAACGGGATCAAGCTGCAGGGCCAGATCGAGTCCTTTGACCAGTTCGTTGTGCTGCTCCGCAATACCGTTTCCCAGATGGTCTACAAGCACGCCATCTCGACCGTGGTTCCGCAGCGGAATGTGCGGATCAGCGATCCCGGTGCGGACGGCGACGGCGCAGGCGAGGACTAAAGGCGCAGCCACATCGCGGCCCCAAGATCCCTGATCGGCGGCAACGCGACTGTTGGCACTTGCAGCGCGGCCGCCAGACCCTATCTTTGTCCCGTGGCGGCGCAGCTTGCGCGCCAGTGAGGAGTAACCACCCTGTTTGACCGAAGTCGCAAGGGCGATCGGGCCCTGCTGGTGCAATTGCGCGAGTCCGGCGCCGACAATGCTTCGGCGGCGGCGGAGTTTCGCGACCTCGCCCTGTCGGCCGGTGCACAGCTGCTGGGTGAGGTCGACGCGCCCCTGAGCCGGCCACACCCCCGTTTTTGTGTCGGCAGCGGCAAGGCCGCGGAAATCGCCGACCAGGTGCGCCTGCTGGAGGCCGATCTGGTCCTGGTCAGCGGCACCCTGACCCCGATTCAGGAGCGCAACCTGGAGGCGCTGGTCAAGGCCCGGGTGGTTGATCGCACCGGACTGATTCTGGATATCTTCGCAGCGCGTGCGCGCAGCCACGAGGGCAAGCTGCAGGTCGAGTTGGCGCAGTTGCGCCACATGGCCACCCGGCTGGTGCGCGGCTGGACCCATCTGGAGCGCCAGCGCGGCGGCAGCATCGGTCTGCGCGGACCGGGTGAGACCCAGCTGGAAACCGACCGGCGCCTGCTCGCCGAGCGGGTCAAGCAGCTCAGCCGTCGGCTCAACAAGGTGGTACGCCAGCGCGAACAGGGCCGTCAACAGCGGCTGGCCAGCGATTTGCCACAGGTCGCGCTGGTGGGCTACACCAACGCCGGAAAGTCGACGCTCTTCAATCGCCTGGCGGGTGCCGGGGTCTATGCCGCCGACCAGCTCTTTGCCACTCTCGATCCCACCGTACGCCGGGTGGCCGGTTTCCGTTTTGGCGAACTGGTGCTCGCGGACACGGTGGGATTCGTTAGCGATCTGCCGCATGAGCTGGTGGCCGCCTTCCGCTCGACCCTGACCGAGGCTAGGGAGGCCGATCTGCTGCTGCACCTGGTCGACGGGGCAGACCCCGAGGCCGCGCAGCGGATTGCCGACGTGGACGCGGTGCTGCGCGAGATTGGTGCCGAGGAGATTCCCCAGTTGATCGTGCTGAACAAGGCGGATCTGCTCAGCGATCCGCTCGACAGTCTGCTGGCCGGTGACTCGCGTCCGGTGGTCCGGGTATCGGCACTGACCGGGGACGGTCTTGATCAGCTGCGCGAAAAGCTCAACGAACTCTTGTCGGAACAATCGATACATTACGACCTGCAGGTGCCGTTTGCGGCGTCGGCCCTGCGCGCGCGACTGATCGCCTATGGCGCGGTTCGCTCGGAAAGTGAGGCTGACGAAAGCGGCTGGCACATGGAGGTCGAGCTGTCCGAGCGACTGGCCAGACAGCTGGGGCACTTGCCCGGCGCTTCTGGCAGTTGTGCCAGGCAGCAACTGCTGCGCTCGGCGGAGTCTGGCGAGTGAGCGGACGGGTTCGGGTGTCGATGGCAGGCGGACTGCCGCTGATGTATCGTCGCCCCTCTTTATCTGCGCCTTGCGGGCTGTAGCCAAGCATCCCGTGACAGCGCTTATTGATCATTAGATGGAGTAGTTCGATGGCCTGGAATGAGCCCGGCGGAAAACGCCGCGACCCCTGGGGCAACGGTGGCGGAAAGGACCAGCCGCCCGACCTGGAGGACATGCTGAACCGGATCAAGGCGTCATTCGCCAGTCTGTTCGGCGGAGGTCGGCGTGGCGGTGGTGATGGCGGAGATGGCGGTGGCTCGGGCTCCGGGCCGATCCTGATCCTGGCGGTCTTGTTGGGAATCGGATACCTGTTTTTCAGCTCGTATCACATCATCGATCAGCGCCAGCGAGGTGTTGTGCTGCGCTTCGGCGAGTATGTGCGAACGCTGGAGCCCGGGTGGCAATGGCACTTCCCAAGCCCGATTGATCGGGTCTACACGGTCGATGTCACCCAGGTCCGCTCCAGTTCCGACGAAGTCAGCATGCTCACCGCCGACGAGAACCTGGTGTTCATCGACTTCGCGATGCAATACGACATCAAGGACCCGCGCGCCTTCCTGTTTGAGGTGAAGGATCCCGAGCAATCGCTGAGTGAAGCGGCCGAGAGTGCGGTGCGTCAGGTGGTGGGTAGCCGGACCCTGGACCAGGTACTGGTCGGCGCGCGTGCCGAAATCACCCTGGAAGCACTGGACCTGATGCAGAAGCTGGTTGACAACTACGAGACCGGGATCAACGTGCGCGCCCTGAACTTTCAGGACGTGCGCGTGCCCGATCAGGTCAAGGATGCCTTCGATGATGCGATCAAGGCTCGCGAGGACGAACAGCGCTTGGCCAACGAGGCTCGCGCCTATGCGTCGGAGGTGGTCCCGAAGGCGCGTGGACGAGCCGCTCGAATACTGGCTGAGGCCCGCGGCTATCGCGAGGCCACGATCGCCCGCTCCAAGGGTGAGGCGGCGCGCTTTGAGTTGATGGTGGCCGAGTACAAGGCGGCCCCGGACGTGACTCGCAAGCGCCTGGCGCTCGACACCCTGCGGCAGATTCTGGTGCGGACGCCCAAGGTATTGATGGATGCCGAGTCCGGCAGCCTGATGTATGTCCCGCTGGACAAGTTGCTGGAGCAGGCGCGCAACGGGGCACGTGACAACACGGCGGTGGGCCGGCGGGAGGGTCAATAATGTACAAGCATGTGATCGCGCTCTGCATCGTCATGGTTGCCCTGATCGTTTACGCGAGCTTTTTTGTCGTTCGCGAAGATCAATTTGCAGTGATGTTCCGCTTTGGCGAAATCACCCGGGTCGACTTTAAGCCGGGGTTGCATCTGAAAGTGCCATTGATGAACAACGTGGTTCATTTCGATCGCCGCGTGTTGTCACTCGATTCCACTCCGGAGCGATTCATCACTTCCGAGAAGAAGGATGTGACCGTCGATTCGGTGGTGAAATGGCGGATCCAGGACGTCAAGACTTTCTATACCGCCACCCGTGGCGATGAATTGCGTGCCAATCAGGCGCTTGGGCAGATCATCAAGGACCGCATGCGCGATGAGTTCAACAAGCGCACGCTCAAGGAGGTGGTCGCGGACGCCCGCTCGACCATGATCGAAAACCTGACCCGGAAGGCCAATGAGGCGGCAGCCGGTCTGGGTATCCTGGTACTGGACGTGCGCATCAAGCGCATCGAACTGCCTGATCAGGTGACTGAGTCGGTGTTCGAGAGGATGCGTTCCGAGCGCAAGCGAGTCGCTTCGGAACTGCGCAGCCAGGGCAAGGAGACTGCTGAGCGGCTGCAGGCAGAAGCGGATCGAGAGGTCCAGGTGCTGCTGGCCGAGGCCGATCGCGAGGCCCAGGAGGAGCGTGGCCAGGGTGATGCCCAGGCGGCGGCGATTTTTGCCGCGGCCTACAGCAAGGACCCGGAGTTCTACGATTTCCTGCGCCGACAGGAGGTCTACCGGGAAGGCATTGGCAGCGGCGGGGACGTCATGGTGCTGGGCCGCGATTCGCCGATGCTGGAGGATCTGGGGCAGTCCAGTCGCCGCTAGCAGCCTGCGCGGCAGAAGCGGTCGGGGCTGCAACGGCGCCCTAGCGATTGATGCCGCCTATCGTCGGGCTTGCATGGAATGACTATGCTCGTCACTCCGATGGACGACCTGAATCACTATGGCATCCGTTTCGCCTCCAACCCTTCTGCCGCGCACGCACCCATTGCTCGCTTCGTGGTGACCGGGCATGAGTGATTTCTGGGCTGCGCTGGCGCTGGTGATGGTGATCGAAGGGTTGCTGCCCTTCGCCGCGCCTGGTCTGTGGCGTCAGGCCCTGCAGCAGATCGCCAGCCTGGATGAAGCGCAGATGCGCCTGTTCGGCGCGATCAGCATGGGGTCCGGGCTGGCCTTGCTCTATTGGGTACGCGGATAGCGTCCGCGCGCCGACCAACCGCACAAGACTGGCGTTGCCCGGCATAGACCGGGATAATCAGCCACCGCCTCAATTCGTCCAGCATCCGCGAGCGCTTCACGGATGCGAGGCTTCGTGTCGTTTTCTACCAGGAGTGATCGTGGCCAAATCGGTAGTGGTTCTGGGTGCCCAGTGGGGCGATGAGGGGAAGGGCAAGATCGTCGACCTGCTCACCGAGCGGGTCGCCGCGGTTGTGCGCTTTCAGGGTGGCCACAACGCCGGCCATACCCTGGTCATCGACGGCCACAAGACCGTGCTCCATCTGATTCCCTCGGGCATTCTGCGTCCCGATGTGCTGTGCCTGATCGGTAACGGGGTGGTGCTCTCGCCAGCCGCGTTGATCAAGGAAGTCAATGAGCTCGAGGCCAGCGGCGTCGAAGTGCGCTCGAGGATGCGGATCAGTCCGGCGACTCCGCTGATCATGCCCTATCACGTCGCCCTGGATCAGGCCCGTGAGCTGGCCAGCGGCAAGCAGAAGATCGGCACCACCGGACGCGGTATCGGTCCGGCCTACGAGGACAAGGCTGCGCGGCGCGGGATCCGGCTGTCGGATCTGTTCTACGGCCAGGAATTCGAGGACAAGCTGCGTGCGGTGATGGACTATCACAGCTTCGTGCTGGAGCATTTCTGGAAACAACCGGCGCTGGACTTCCGCAAGACGCTTGATGAGGCACTGGCCTTTGCCGAGTTCGTCAAGCCGATGATGGCGGACGTGGCCGACATCCTCTACCAGCTGCGCAAGCAGGGTAAACGGGTGATGTTTGAGGGTGCTCAGGGCAGCCTGCTGGACATCGATCACGGCACCTATCCCTTTGTGACCTCGTCCAACACCACCATCGGCGGGGCCTGTTCGGGCAC
>JAGRJL010000188.1 GCA_020442775.1 Lysobacterales bacterium
AAAACGCAAAGACCGGCGTAGGCTTGCGCCTGCCGGTCCTTGTGGTCTGGCTTTGCGTGACCCGGATGAGTCCGGGTCGCAATGGCCTGCTTAGGCCGCCATCGCCTTGATGTGCGCGCTCAGACGGCTCTTGTGACGAGCAGCCTTGTTCTTGGCAATGGTGCCGCGCGCAGAGATCCGGTCCAGAATCGGGACCGCAGTCTTGTAGGCTTCCTGAGCGGCGGACTTGTCGCCAGCTTCGATAGCCTTGATGACGTTCTTGATCGCGGTGCGAACCATGCTGCGCACGCTCATGTTGTGAGCGCGACGCTTGACCGCCTGCTTGGCGCGCTTCTTTGCGGAAATGATGTTGGCCACTAAAAACTCCGGTTGAAATCGGGCGAGCTAAAAAGACCGCGCAGTATGGGCATTTTTCCATGTCTCGTCAATCATCCTCGGCCGCTTTTGTTCAGCCGGATGGCGGTTGGAGATTGCCCGGACTCTGCCATCCAAACTGCGGTTAGACTGCGCCCGCCCGAGGTCAGCCCAATCTTCCGGTTGCCCGACGAAGACCCTACTGGATTACCGCGCTGATGAAGCTATTTCGCTCCACCGCGATCGTCAGCAGCATGACGCTGCTTTCTCGCGTGCTGGGATTCCTGCGCGATGCGATTGTGGCGCAGCGTTTCGGCGCCTCCGCGGCGACCGATGCATTCTTTGTGGCCTTCCGGATTCCCAACTTTTTGCGCCGGCTGTTTGCCGAGGGGTCTTTCTCGCTGGCCTTCGTGCCGGTTTTGGCCGAGTACAAGGCGCGCGGGGATGTTGAGGCGTTGCGGGAGCTCAATGATCGGGTGGCCGGGACCTTGGGGGCGATCCTGCTGGTGGTGACCGCGATCGGGGTTCTGGCCGCACCCGCGCTGGTTGCGCTGTTTGCCCCCGGTTATCTGGATAGGCCCGAGCAGTTCGCCATGACTGCGGACATGCTGCGCATTACCTTTCCCTATATCTTGTTGATTTCACTGGCTGGTTTTGCCGGCGGTATCCTCAACAGCCACGGCCGCTTCGCGATGCCGGCGCTGTCGCCGGTGCTGCTGAATCTGGCGATGATCAGTTTCGCGGTGCTCGGCGCCAGCTATTTCCAGCCGCCGATCGCCGCGCTGGCCTGGGGCGTGTTGTGTGGCGGTCTGCTGCAGCTGGGCATGCAACTGCCCGGTTTGGCCCGATTGGGGCTGCTGCCGCGACCGCGCTGGGGCTGGGGGCACGAGGGGGTGCGCAAGATCCTGCGGCTGATGATTCCGACCCTGTTCGGCGCCTCGGTGGCGCAGGTGAATCTGCTGGTGGACACCCTGATCGCCTCCTTTCTGATCGCCGGCAGCGTCAGCTGGCTGTACTACGCCGAGCGCCTGCTGGAATTTCCGCTGGGGGTGTTCGGCGTGGCGCTGTCGACGGTGATCCTGCCCAGCCTCTCGGCTCACCACAGCGAGTCCAAGCCGGAGGCCTTCTCGGCCGCGCTGGACTGGGCGATGCGGGTTGGCTGCTTCATCGCCCTGCCGGCGGCGCTGTCGCTACTGATCCTGGCTGAGCCGTTGATGTGGACCCTGTTTGGCTATCGCCAGTTTGCCGCCGACGATGTGCACATGGCCGGCCTGGCCCTGGCCGCGCTGTCGCTGGGCTTGCCCGCCTTCATTCTGATCAAGGTGATTGCGCCGGGCTTCTACTCGCGCCAGGACACCAGGACCCCGGTCAAGGCCGGGATCATCGCGATGCTGGCCAATGTGGTGTTCAACGCGATCATCGTGGGCACCATGGTCTACCGCGATTACCCCGCCCCGCACATGGGTATGGCGCTGGCCAGCGCGCTGGCCGGATGGCTCAATTTCGCGCTGCTGTTTCGCTGGCTGCGCGCGAGCGGTGCCTTCGTCGCCCGACCCGGCTGGATTCGCTTCGCTTTGCAGCTGGCGCTTGCGGGCAGTCTGCTGGCCGCCTGGCTGTGGTGGGCGTCGGTGCACTGGCTGGCATTTGCCGACGAGAGCGTGCTGGAGCGGCTGATCGGGATCGCGCTGCTGATCGGCGTGGGCGGGGTGGTCTACGTCGGCTCGCTTCTGCTCAGCGGTTTGCGTCCGCGCGATCTGCTGGATCGCCCGGTGGCTGGCTAGTTCGACTGGTCCCAGCCGAGCGTCGCCGCCGCCTCGGCGGCCATCTGCTGCTCCTCATCGGTCGCCAGCCGGTAGATCCGGCAAACCGACTGCCGGTCGTGGAGTTCACGTTCGCCGCGGTCGTTGGCCGCGGAATCCAGCCTGATGCCGGCCCAGCCCAATCGCTCGCAGATCTGTGCCCTGACCGCCGCTGCGTTCTCGCCGACCCCGGCGGTGAAGACCAGGGCATCGATACCGCTCAGGGTAGTCACCATTCCGGCGATGTTGCGGGCAATGGCCAGGCAGTAGCGCTCAACCGCCAGCCGCGCGATCTCGTCGCTGCGTTCCAGTACCTCGCGCATGTCGCCGTCCCCTTCCGACCAGCCGGCCAGGCCGCCGCACTTGCTGACCAGTCTTTCCACTTCGTCGATTCCGCCAGGCAGCGCCCGGGTCAGCGCGATCAGCAGCCCGGGATCCAGATCACCGCTGCGGGTGGCCATCGGAATCCCGCCCAGCGGTGAATAGCCGAAGCTGCAGTCCACGCTGCGGCCGTTGGCGATGGCGCAGAGGCTGGCGCCGCTGCCCAGATGGGCCACCACTACCCGACGTGCGTCCGGATCCAGCTGGCGCAGCTGGCCGGTGATGTAGGCATAGGACAGACCGTGAAAGCCATAGCGCCTGAAACCCCGGTCATGGATTTCGGCAGGTAGCGGGAAATGGGTTGCGAGCGGCCCCCAGTGGGCGTGAAAGGCGGTGTCGAAACAGGCCACCTGCGGCAGTTCCGGGGCCATTTCAGTTAGCCTGCGCAGCGCGGCCACGTTGTGGGGCTGGTGCAGCGGCGCGAGCGGCGTCATCGCATCCAACTGGTCGATAATCTGGGGGTCCACCCGCACCGGGCCGTCGAACAAACCGCCGCTGTGAACCACCCGGTGGACCGCGGCGACAATCCGCACCCGCCGCTCTGAAATCCACTCCAGAATCCGGTTGAGCGCCTGCTCCTGGGTCAGCGAGCACTGCAGATCCAGCGCCTGCGCCTCCTCGCCCACACGCACCTTTAGCCGTGCCTGATCGGCCAGATCCTCGATCTGCCCGCGGGCGATCCGGCTGCAGTCAGGCGCCTGAAACAGGCCGAACTTGAGGCTGGAGGAGCCGGCATTGATCGCCAGCAACACCGGCAGGCGATAGTCGCCTTCGGCGGCTGCCGGGTCAGTCCACATGACGATTGGTCCTGTCGGTTTGTTTCATCCGGAATCGCTCTTCTCTTTGCTCCTGACTTCCTGGCTACTGGAACTGGCTACTGGCACTTGTAGGCCAACCGCCAGATCCTCGCTGTCGCCGTCATGCTCCCTGGTCGAGGCTAATGATCCCCATCACCCTTTCGCGGCCGCATATGACAGGCCACCACCGCCAGCGCTACGGAAGCCAGCCGGGTGCGCAGGCTGTCGGCGCGCGAGGTCAGGATCAGCGGCACCCGTGCGCCCAACACCAGGCCGGCCGCGTCGTCGTCGCTCATGAAGGTCATCTGCTTGACCAGGATATTGCCGGCCTCCAGATCAGGCACCAGCAGGATGTCGGGCTGCCCGGCGACCTTGTCTGGCAGGCCCTTGATCCGCGCAGCTTCCGGATCAATCGCGTTGTCGAAGGCCAGCGGACCGTCCAGCACGCCGCCCTTGATCTGGCGGCGATCGGCCATCTTGCACAGCGCCGCTGCGTCCAGGGTGGCCTGCATGTGCAGATTGACCTTCTCCACCGCTGCCAGGATCGCCACCTTGGGTTCGCCGATGCCCAGTCCGTGCGCAAAATCGATCGCGTTCTGACAGATGTCGACCTTGGTCGCCAGATCCGGTGCAACGTTGATCGCGCAGTCGGTGACCATCAGCGGCTTGGGGTAATCGGGTGAGGACACCAGGTAGATATGGCTCATCCGCCGGTCGGTGCGCAGTCCGGCCTCGCGCGCAATCACCGCGCGCAGAAACTCGTCGGTATGCAGGCTACCCTTCATCAGGGTCGCCACTTCCCCGTCTCTGGCCAGCGCCGCAGCGCGCTCGGCGGAGGCGTGCGAGTGCGCCGTGTCGATAATTTGCAACGAGCTGATGTCCAGATGGGCGCCATCGGCGATCTTCCGAATGCGTTCGGCCGGCCCCACCAGGACCGGGCGCATCAGATCTTCCGCTGCGGCCTGCAGCGCGCCTTCCAGCACCACCGCGCTACATGGATGAACCAATGCAATCGGCAGGGTGGGGTAGGATTTGGCCGCGCGAATCAGTCGGTCATAGCCGGCGTGGTCGCGAAACTCGATGTCAGGCAGTTCCGGCGCTTCCCTATGCATTTTTTCAGCAGGCGCAATCACCACCGCGCTGCCCTCGGCCACCGCCAGCCCGGTCTGGTTGCGGCATTCGCAGCGCAGGACCACCCGCCGGTTGGCCTGTTTTTCGGCCACTTCCACGCGGACTTCCACCGTATCCCCGGGCTTGACCGGGGCAAGAAAGTGCAGGTCTTGGGACAGGTAGACGGTGCCCGGTCCGGGCAGTCGGGTGCCGATCAGATTGGACACCAGCGCGCCCAGCCACATGCCGTGACCGACCACGCCTTCGAAGCGGGTCTGCTCGGCGTAGGCCGGATCCAGATGTGCAGGATTGATGTCCCCCGACATCACCGCATAGAGCTTGATTTCGCGCGGACTCAGGGTGCGGCTGAGCGTTGCACTGTCGCCGATTGCCAGATCGTCAAAGGGACGGTTTTCCAGTAGCGCCATCGTGTATTCCTGGGGCCAAGTTCGACCACAGGATAGCGGCAGCCGATGACAGGGCGAAAACGACAGCCAGTTCCAGTGGCCGGTTCCAGTGGCCAGGAGGCGTCGGCCTACGAGCCGCTTCTGATCCTGCGCCTTGCTGGCTACTGGAACTGGCTACTGGAACTCGCTCTTCAAGCCAGATCTCCCCGCAGCTCCCTCACCTTCGCCTCCAGCACTTCCGCGTTGGCCTGCTCCGGCGGCATCGATGGTCCTGCGACCAATCCGATCGGCGACCACAGCTTGCGCGGCCACATCCGTCCGCCGGTTCGGTGAAAGCGGCTGAACAGACTGCCCCAGAGGCCAGTCAGCGCCAGCGGCACCACCGGGACCGGGTCGCGCTCGAGGATCTTCTCCACCCCTGGACGAAAGCCGGCGATGTTGCCGTCCGCGGTGAGCGAGCCTTCGGGGAAGATGCACACCACGTTGCCGGCGCGCAGCTCCAGGGAAACCTGCTCGAAGGCTTCCTCCATCAGCTTGGGGTCTTCCTTGTAGCCCGCGATGGGGATCGCTCGCGCGGTTCTGAACAGGAAGCTCAACACCGGCAGCTGGAATATCTTGTAGTACATGACAAAGCGCACCGGCCGGCGAATGCAGCCGCCGACGATCAGCGCATCGACGTAGCTGATGTGATTGCAGACCAGCAGCACCGGCCCTTCCTCGGGAATCTGGTCCAGGCCCTTGGGCCGTACCCGATACAGCGCATTGATCAACAGCCAGGACAAGAAGCGCAGCAGGAACTCCGGCACCAGGCTGTAGATGTAGATCGCCACCAGCGCGTTGAGCACCGCCACGATCAGCAGCAGCTGGGGAATGCTGACTTCGGCAAAGCTGGTGAGCGCGATCGAGAACAGCGCCGCCGCCACCATGAAGGCCGCGTTGAGGATGTTGTTGGCGGCGATGATCCGCGAGCGTATCGCTGCCGCGCTCTGCTGCTGGATCATGGCGAACAGCGGCACGATAAAGAAGCCGCCGAACACCGCCATGCCGAACAGATCAAACAGCAAGCGCCAGGTGCCGGGCGCCTGCAGGAAGGCGGCAACGGTGATCTCGTTGCCCAGCGGCACCAGCGGGGTGGCGAAGAACAGATCGATGCCGAAAACGGTCATGCCAATCGAGCCGAAGGGGACCAGCCCGATCTCGACCCGGTGACCACTCATCCGTTCGCACAGCAGCGAGCCGACGCCGGTGCCGATGGAAAAGACGGTGAGCAGCAACGTCAGGACCCCGGATCCGCCGCCCAGGACCTCCTTGGTGAAGTAGGGGAGCTGGGTGAAGTAGATCGACCCATAGAACCAGAACCAGCTCACGCCCAGACAACTCAGAAACACGGTCCGGTGGCGGGTGAGCTCGCGCACGATGTTCCAGGTCGCCGAGATCGGGTTGTAGTCGATTCTGAGCAGCGGGTCGGCCGCCGGCGCCTTGGGCATGTTCCAGGCGGAGATCATGCCGGCCAGCGCGACTGCCACCACGACGGCGAACACGGCCCATACGCCGACGCCGGGCCACTCGATCAGGCTTCCACCGATCATGGTGCCGATCAGGATGGCCAGAAAGGTCGCCATCTCGATCAGTCCGTTGCCGCCCACCAGTTCGCGGTCGTCGAGATATTGCGGGAGCACACCAAACTTGATCGGCCCGAACAGGGTGCTCTGGGTGCCCATCAGGAACAGCATCAGGATCAACAGGGTGATGTTCCCGGTGACGAATCCCACGCCGCCGATCAGCATGATCGCCAGCTCCAGGACCTTGACCCAGCGGGTCATCGCCGCCTTGTCCAGCTTGTCTGCCAGTTGCCCGGCAGTCGCGCTGAACAGGAAGAAGGGCAGGATGAACAAGGCTGCGGCGACCTGCACCAGGACCTGCCCCTGCTCCTGCGTGACGGTGGTCGATACAAAAGTAACCAGAATGATCAGCGCCTGCTTGAAAATATTGTCGTTCAGCGCCCCCAGCGTCTGGGTCAGAAACAGCGGCAGAAAGCGGCGTTCGCGGAGCAGGGCGTACTGGCTACTGCTGGACATGGGTGAGGCGTCTGGTGGTGGTGGGCGCAGACTAGCAGAGCGCCGGGGCGCTGCGATGTCTGCGTAGGTGTTGGTGCGGTAGGCGCGTCTGGCGGGGGCGTGGGGTGATACTTTTTTGAGGGCCCAGGGCCCAGGGCCCA
>JAGRJL010000189.1 GCA_020442775.1 Lysobacterales bacterium
CGGGTCAAGCGCGGGCAAAGAATCGTCGGCGGATTCAAGGAGCTTATCGAGAAGCTGGGCAGGAAAGACCCTTGCCCGTGTGGCTCTGGCCGCAGATTTCAGCCGCTGTTGTCTGACCACCGGTCGCTTTGAGGGCAGCAACCGCGATCACTACTTTTAGGGACCGCTGAATGCCGAGTCCGACCCAAAAGGGCGCCTGAGTGGCGCCCTTTTGCTTTTCCGCCCGAGTGTCGGTCGCCCGGATCAAAAGCGCTGGTCTCGGGCCGGCGCTACCGCTAGTCTCGTGAGCCGTCATCACGCGAAGGAGCCACCATGGGACTGTTCGACTTCATCAGCTCGGCCGGCAGCAAGCTCTTCGGCGGCAAGAAGCCTTCGGAGATCCCCAACCTGTCGACCCTGATTCGGGATCACGTGATCAGCCTGGGGCTGCCGGGCAAGCACATCCATTACTTCCTTGAGGGCGAGACCATCGCGGTCGCCGGCTGGGTGGAATCGAAAGAGATCAAGGAAAAGGTGATTCTTGCCGTCGGCAACGTCGAAGGCGTGGACAAGGTGGAGGATCGGCTGGTGGTAGGCCCGCCGCCGTCGGCGCGCGCCACCCAGGCCAAGGTCGAGACCGCCAGCCCGGCGCCGACGGCCACCAACAGCCCGGCGATCTGGCCGGAAGCGCCGATTCCGGTAGAGCAGTTGCCCACCGCCGAAGAAGCCGACCAGGACGCCTGGACCTCCGGTACCTACACGGTGAAGCGCGGCGACACGCTGTCGAAGATCGCCAAGGAGGTTTACGGCAGCGCCAGCAAGTATCCGCTCATCTTCGAGGCCAACAAGCCGATGCTCAAAGACCCGGACAAGATCTATCCGGGACAGGTGCTGAGGATCCCGGAACTGGGGGATTCGGTCTAAGCATCCATCGGCCCGGGCGCGGGCGCTCCGGAGCAGGCCGGCTGCATTCAAACCCGGCCTGACCGCGCCCTGCATCGGCGGCACCGGGTGGCGCGTCCAGGTCGGAGATTGACCTGGGCGGGGCGGTCGTGTTCTCTTGCGGCTCTCCAAGGGGGTGCCTTGCCGGTGCCCCACCGTTTCGAGAGGCGCTGCAGCGGAAATCTCCGTCACGCTCGAACCGGTAGCCAATCGCAAAGGGCGCCTTCGGCAACGGAGGTGCATGATGCATCCAGCAAGCGGGCAGACAGTGGGACGGGTGGTCGGACTTTGGCGCTACCCGGTGAAATCCATGGCGGCGCAATCGCTGTCGGGAGTCGAGGTTTCCTGGCATGGACTGGTCGGCGATCGTCGCTGGGCCTTCGTGCGCGACGGGCAAGGCGGCAGCGGATTTCCCTGGCTCACCATTCGCGACCGCCACGACATGGCGAGTTTCCTTCCCAGCTTCGAACATCCTGATCGGCCGGATCGATCAGACACCCGGGTTCGCACGCCCACCGGGGCAACCTACGATGTCACCGATCCTGCGTTGGCGGCGGCGCTGTGGCCCGACGGCGCGCGGGTCATCCGCCACAACGGCGGTCTGTTCGACACCTTTCCGATATCGCTGATCAGCACCCAGAGCATCCGCTGGCTCAGCGAAGCCACCGGCAGCGCGCTGTCGGCGCAGCGCTTCCGGCCCAATTTACTGATCGAGGCGATCGAGGACCGGCCCTTCGTCGAGGAAAGTTGGGTCGGGCGTGAGTTGCAAATTGGCCAGCTGCGAATGCGCATCGACAAGCGAGACGGGCGCTGCCAGGTCATCACCGTCGATCCTGAGACTGGCACTCGCGACCCGGCAATCCTGCGCACGGTGGTAGGCCAGCGCAGCGGCTGTTTGGGGGTATACGGCAGCACGGTTGTCCCCGGCGTCGTGGCTATCAGCGACATCGTAATTTTGGCTTGAATCAGGGCGCCTGGCCCTCCGCCAGAGCGCGCGCCCACTATGACCCGGTATTCTGGCGCCCGGTCAGGTCAAGCCGGATAGGCTTGCCTGATTGGTCGCCAGAGGATTCACTCGCTTCAAATACGCATCGCCCGAAGGTGGCATTCCTGCCTTGCAACTGAGGTGTTCTGATCCATGAATCAAAGGATGAGTCTGGGACTGGCCCAGAGTTGGCTAATACTGCTCGCAATATCGGCAATATCGGGTTGCGCTATCGAATCCAAACCGATGGTCTTCCAGACCGAATCCACGCTGGGGAGGGTGGTACGGATCACCGATGCGTATCAGTCTCCTCCAGGCTACGCTGATGCTGGCGTCCCCGTGATGGTCGGAGGCGCCGTCGTCGTCGTTCGCAACGATAGCAACCAACAATTGATAAACGGCTACGAGATTGCCAGTTTGGAAGGTCAGGTGCTGGTTGCTTACAGCAAGGCGCGTTTTCTCCCCGGCGAGTGCGTCCGCCTTTGGCACGAACCGCTAGCCCCCTTCTCGGACAATCCCGGCTTCAACGTGGTTGCAGGAACGCTGGTCAAGGCAAGCGAATGTCCACAGGAAGGCATCGCAGACAGATAAACAACGGTATCGATGAGCATATTCCTGATCCGCCACGGCAAGCCGATCGGTGCGATCAATCCGCGGATTGGCGCCGCCGGCTTTGCCCGCTGGGTTCGACGCTATGACGCATCCGGCCTGATACCCGATTCGCAGCCGCCGATCAGCTTGCGCGCTCGCTTGCCGCAAGGATTGGTGCTGTCCAGCAATCTGCGCCGAGCGATTGAGTC
>JAGRJL010000190.1 GCA_020442775.1 Lysobacterales bacterium
CCGCCGCGGCGGTTGCGGATCAGCTCGCCATCTTCTTCCATGCGCTCCAGACGACCGCGCAGATCATCGAGCATGGTGGCCTTGTCGACATCAAGCAGATCGGCAATCTGCTCGGCCTTCATCAGCTGGGATTCGGAATTGAGAAGGTTGAGAATGGTGGTTCGCGAAGGGGTGCGCTCGGCAACCGGCTCCGCGTCCAGGCCAGTCCGCAGGGGACGGCGGCGACGCGATGGGTGTTTACTCATGCGCGAAGGCTACTCGTCAGCGGCGTCCAGGGGAAGAGCACGCGCGCTCACAAGCCCTATCCAGCACGCTTTTCCGACGACAGCTGAACCGCAACCGCGATTCGATTCATCATCGGCCGCCTGAGTATTGACATCGTGGCGGCGCGCACCCAAAATTCGCGGCTCGCTTGCGAAACGCTGGCGAGACCTCGTGCCGAGGTGGCGGAATTGGTAGACGCACTAGTTTCAGGTACTAGCGGGGCGACCCGTGGAGGTTCGAGTCCTCTTCTCGGCACCATTACTACTTTATAGATCAACAACTTACGACGATATGGTGTGATTCTGGTGTCGTAGGTTGAAAAAATGGCCCCAAATCGGGGCCATTTTCGTTTGAGCAGCCTTGTTTTTTTGTTGTCGTCACTGAGCGCTAGGACAGTGGACGACCCGGATCCGTGGTCCGACGTGGATTGAGGGGACCCTTCAGCGGATTCACGCTGGGCCTACACGCAAAACATTTACTACATTCGAGTTGCCCGATAATCGTCCTGAGACAAGGCCTAGCTTGAGGCCGACTTTAGATTTCTTGAAAGCCGCGATCATCTGATAGTCTGCGGTCGCCAGCCAAGTTTGACCATCCTCGTGGACGATGCGATAGAGTCCTGCGGCTGGCGGATCCTCAGTGTTGAGCGTGCTCTGCCGGCGCTTGATGGACCACCTCGAGATGTGGTCCTTAGCAACTTCAGCGTGGAAGCGCGCCCACAGCGCGGCGGTATCGGGCGTCGGCCAGCCCCCCGCTCTAGTTACGGTCGCAATCTCGTCGGATTCGAGCCATGCGCGCATCTCCGCGGACGTGAAGAAACTTGGGTTCGCGACCTCAATGGCTGCCATAGCCGCGCGTCGTGACGGAAGGCCCGCACGAACCAACATCGACATCATGAATTGAGGGACGCCGGTCTCGAGTGCCGCTGCCGCCCCCCCTACCACCGTATCTGGAGACCAACCGAGTGACATGCGGCGGGTTCGGACGGCTTCTAACGCCCAAACCAGCCGGTAGGTGAAAGCGTCTTCGACCACACTCATATTTTCCGATCCGATCTTGGTGACTTCCTCGCCGGAAACCCATCTGCGAAGTATGGTTTTCCAGTCGCTTGGCAAAGCGTTTGCCCTATCAGGGATAAAGGGCCGCATGTGAAGCAAGCGCTCACCGAGACCCGCGAGCGCGTCGGCGAGTTCATCGATGTGGCCAGTCAACGCCGCGTCGTCGGCGCGGTCGAGTAGCTCAGCGAGTTCGTCGGCCATAGAGTCAATAGTCAGGCCAGCCTCAAGCCCGACGCCCATAGCAAAATGCCCACGCCGTTCCTGCGCCGTCGTGCTCGTCCAGATAAGGTTGGCCCGCGATTCGAGCACCTTCTTGTGCAGCGGGGCGACATCCACGTCTTCGCGGCCGATCTGACGGGCCCAAAGCGAACCGTTGAGGGCCTCGTCCAAGAGTCTAGAAAGATCGCTGCGATCAGCATCCAATGCGTCGATCAGACCAAATACCGTGGCGTCGAGGCGTTCTACGATCTGAGAGAGCGGCTCCTCGTCAATCGCAACCTTCTGGTCGTCCTGATCTTCGACATCCTGACGCGCGGCCACTGCAGCGTCTTCGTTAGACGATCGCCAGGCCTCCCGAGCGTTAGCGAGATATTCCCACGCGTCATCACGATCAAGGATACCCTCGCGCGAAAAGCGCTGAAGTATCTCGGCCACGATCTGGATGAGTCCGCTCTTCAAGGTGCGGGCCTTTGCGGAGGTGACCAGACTTCTCCATTCATCCTTTCGCCATTCAATTTGGTCGAACATGACGTGGACGATCAGCCCCTCGACATCGACAAAGGCGCGCCCGGCACGGCCCGCGACATTTGCGAACTCCTCGCCTTTAATCTTCTCACCCGCGCGATAGAGTGCGGGTATTAGTAAGACGGCGGCGTTAAGGTTGAGACCCTGTGAAAGCGTGGGCGATGCCACGATCACTTTTAGCACGCCCTCGGACAGGAGGATTTCCAGCTCACGCAAGAAGGGGCTGGGCAATCGGCCATGGTGGATGGCGACGCCGACCTTCAAACTAGCCACAGCGGGATGATCTTCGCCAAGCCATTCCGTGCCAACCTCAAGGGCGCGCGCGATCGACGATTCATCATCTAGCAGCGAGTCCAGATAGCCGCGCTCGCAGAGCTCAATAATCTGCTTGCCGTAGCCCTCCACCCAATTCGCTTGAGTGGAGAAGATCAAAGTGCGCTTACCCTGACTTGCGAACTCCCACGCTGCAAACAATGCCAAATGTGTATTCGTTCGAGGATAAGCTCTGCGCTCCCTACCTAATGCTGGTTTTTCCTTGACGAACTTTTCGAGGAAAGGGCCGTTGTCATTGAGATCGAGCCGGAGCTGCGCGTCTTTACCGCGCCAGGAAAGCGCGCCGAAACGCTGGCGAGTGGGTCGCCAGTTGGAGCGCACTGGCTCACCCGGTTCATCTGAACGTATCCAGGCGGTCAAGTCGTCAAGTTCATCGCCGCTCGGCAGGATTGCGGAAAGACAGACAATCCGGCGTTCGCCCGCGTCCGCGCGTCGAATTAGGCGCTGCACGAGCGTTTCGTATCGGATCTCGCGCTCACTCGGTCCGATCATGTGGCCTTCGTCTAGGACGATCAGGCCTACATCGTCGATCAGCGAGGAGTCGCTTCTCAGCGCGAAATCAAGTTTCTCCGGTGTCGCAATGATGATCGCGCGTGTCCGGAGTGCGTCTTCATCGCCGGCCGAGAGGCCGCTGGCGCCATAGAGCGAGGAGACGCTAAAGCCTAGGGGCGAGAAGGTCTTCCTGAAAGACCTCTCAGTTTGCGCCGACAAGGCACGCAGCGGGGTGATGATCAGCACGCGCCGCTCCGACGACAGGGTCATAAGTGTTGCGATCTCAGCTACCCGAGTCTTGCCTGCACTCGTGGGCAGCGCGACGACCAAGTCGTCCATGACGTCAGTGGATCGCTGGGCAGCCTCTCGCTGCGAGGGCCAAAGTTCCACCTCCGAAGTCTGGCGGGCGTATAGCGACGAGATGAACAGCAACCGTAGGTCGGAATATTTGTCCTCCGTACCCTCGGGCGGTTGCGTCGGTAGGGCCTGATGCAGCGAGTGTTGCCAAAGTTCATCGATCAGGTGTAGGCAAAGGTTCGATGTCCACCACAGCGGAACATTTCCGGCGTTATCTGCCAAGCTGACAGCAGTGGCGAGCAGTCTGCGAGCATTCTCCATTGGCTCTGAATCCCCCGTCTCAAGCGCAAAGTCGAAAAACGCGAGGGCTCGGCAGATCGTGGTGTTAAGGATGGTTGACAGCACTTCGTCGACCTGGGCGTCTCCGCTATTGAGCGCTGAAGCGACGAACTCGTCGCGATGAACCGCGTCGCTGAGCCATTCACGGACGAAGCCGCGTAGCTGGTTGAGATCTCGGAGAATCAGGTGACGCATGGCCATTTCGCCCGGCGAGTTGTTGAGGTCGTTCGGCGCCTCATTAAAAAGCGAATAGGCGATGGCCGAGAAGCCGGCTAGGTGATAGGCAGCAGCCGCAATAATGCGGCGAAATCCGCGATCAGGAGCGGCGCGGTCACCATTGCGCACAAGTGCTTCAAATGCATTGGCGGCCCGCTCGAAGGCCCTACTGGTCAGCTCTGATGAGCCCTCCAAAGTACGAAGCGCCATAGCCCCTCGCAGCAGGGCGAATCCATGTTCAGCAAGATCGGTTTCAATTGTCTTGCGAAATTTGGGAGCGTTTGGGGGCAGCACGCCCCTCTTGCGCATGAGCGACCAGGCTTCGCCGCGATAGAGGAGTCGCCCGAGAACGCCATCGTGTGTCGCGGTCGTTAGGAACGTTGTCAGTTCGTCAATCGTCTCCAAGGTTCTCTGCCTCCGCGTACATAACCGCGACAAAGTCTTGGTGGTCTCCAATGTGGACGTTCACGACGTATTGGTCCCGATCGGTTCCGGAGGCATCGAAGTCCTCTTTCAGCGAGATAGGGGGGCCGTTACCCGACACCGTGAAGAGCATGTGGCCAATTAGATCAGCGCTCAGGATCTGGAGACCAACCTCATCCCGCAGGCTTCGACCCAGCGCATTGTCGCCAGGGTCATTACTTTCCAACAGACGATTAGCGACGAACAACAAAGAGTCGGGCGTGCAACGACCGTTGTCGCGATTAAGGACTTTCCTGGCGCTCGTAACCGTGGCCTTGCTGAGTGATTTGTTGCTCTTGGCTTCGCCCTTCAGAAGCCGGAGCTTATCGCCAGCAATGCCGTATCCGGCACCGATGAAGTCGTCGCCGCGCATGGCCATGTTTCGGCCGTCCTTATAGCGAAGGCGTCGCACAGGTACACGAAGGTCGACTTCTTCCTCCACTAGCTCGGTTGCGAGAATCTCGCCAAGATCGCCGGAGCGCCCCTTCTTCGTTTGAGGCAATGCGGCTTTGAGTATCTCGCTTGCCGCCTGGTATCCGAGGCGTTCGACATCTTTGGCGATGCGGTCAAGTTCATCGTAATGTGAGCGGATGGTCCTCGCGAGGTCATCCTGGATAGCCGCGCGGCCGCCAGCCTTCTCGACATAGGTCCAGTAATGCTTGCGCTTGTTCTTGGTTTTAGTGGCGTTGCACCACTTCCCGAAAAGCTTCGACTCAACCTTACAGTGCACCACGGCGTCACCCCGATTAGTTCTCGCTGTCTTGATCGATGGACCGGTCGCCGGCAGGCTGGAAGCCATCTCCAGCGTTCGGCTCATTCTTAGCCCTACCTACTCAAAGTAGTCCCCGTCCACCCTCGGCAGGCGCAGGCTGCGATTACTCACGCCTACGTCGTGGTCGATCATCAGCTCGGCGAGCCTGGCGCCGTCGACCAGCACGATCTTGTCTACCGAGGCGGCGAAGTCGAGGGCTTGTCGGGTGTAGCCGGAGGTGGTGATAAAGACGCCCTTGGTCGCTCGGCGGCCGGCGAGCGCGCCGTAGAAGCCCTGCACTTCGGGCGCGCCGACGTTGCTCTGCCAGCGCTTGGCCTGCACGTAGACCTTTTCCAGCCCGAGCCGGTCCAGCGAGATGATGCCATCGATGCCGCCGTCACCGCTGGCGCCCATGCGCAGCAAGTCACTGCGCTTGGCGCCGTAGCCAATCGCGTGTAGGACATCGAGCACGATGCTCTCGAAGCGCTGTGGATCGACCTGACCGAGCAACTCGCGGAGTTCCTCCACCACTGACTGACGAATCTCGTTCATCGCCTCGGCGATACGCTCGTCGGGGCTGGACAGGCGCTTCGCATCTGCCGCAGCTAACTCGGCAGGGTCTGGATCATCGGCTTCACCCCCGGGCCTGAGACGGCTGTCGATATGCGCCAGCGCGAGCTCCTTGCCCAGCCCAGCCGGAAAAGGGTCGGGCTGTGTGGTCAGAAACGCCTGGCCCTCGTCGGTGACCTGCCAGCGGCCGCGGCGAGGCGAATGGGAGAACCCTGCCCGCTTCAAGCGATCGTGGGCCCAGCCGATGCGGTTGGCGTATACCGGCTGTCCACTGGGCAACAGCTCCAGCCGCTGGGTTTCGCTCAGGCCCACCGATTCGGCGGTCAGCTCGCGCGCCTGCGCGGCGATGAGGCCCTGCGGGTGCTTGGCCAAGGTGCGCAGGAGCGGCTCGATGAATTCGTCGTAGGTGGGGATGGTCACTTAGTATCCTTCGTGCAGGTCGCCTGCTAAGTGCATCCTCGGCGAGCATGTCGTGTCTCTAGGACTCGATCCGCCGATACAGCGGAATGGGAATCGTTGGCAAGCGCGCACGGGAAGTCACATCGAAGACATGTTGGCGCCAGAATGGCCACGCGTTGTGGACGGCGTTATGGTCCGAAAAAGCTTTGAGGCAGGGCTCATCGACCTCGCCAGTGAGCCTAAAAATCACCAGAAAATCCGCTTCTATCAAGCAAAGTACGGACTCCAAGGCATCGTCGGCGTCGCCTTCTGCACTCTCGGGCACCAACCGCACACCGAAGGCAACCAGTACGTGCAATTTGTCTGCGCCGCCCGCCTCGGTCGGAGGGACAGTCGCAAAGCCAACACCCGTCTTGTGCTGCACCCTGGCATTACCCGCAAACGCGGATTTGCTTTCCCCGTTTCGGTCGAATCGACTTCGATGGAGGACCACATCCTCAATCTGCAGTTGATTAGCGGCGCGGCCGATCTGTGATCTGATTTCTGGAGTCATGCCCGGCGCTGCTCCCGGTAGTCCTCGATGCTGACCACGGTCGCTTTCGAAAGCGGCTGCTCCCACCGAACCCCGATCCCATCGGCGGTTTCGTATGTGGCATCGGCTGGCTTTTGAATCGTCGGAGGTACTCCCGCCAGCGAGCACAGCTGCTCAAAGGCACCGGGGACTCTGACGGCGACCTTGAGTAATCGATCCATCGCTATGCTTTGGATCACATCGCCACGCTCGTACTTGGAAAAGGCATTTGCGCCGCCGCCAAAAATCTGGGCGGCGAGTTGCTGGCTGAGCTTCAACGACTCCCGCACGCCACGAACCTGTTCGCCGGTTAACAAGCCGTCGTGGGCGCGCTTGGCATCGGCAATACGAGCCTGATTGCGGCGAATCTGGTCGGTGAACACCGGGTCGGCGCCGCAATGACTGCAGCGATGGCACTCAAGGCCGGTCACTTTGATCGACGCATCGCCATGACGAAACACCCCTTCCCAAACTGCTGGGGACAGCGACCCGATGCCGCACTCGTCGCATTGCAAGCTCATTGGATACTCATCGATGTTGGTGAAAGGAGCAAAGCTGTATGACTATCAGGTCGCCACTCAGGCGGAATTTCACATAAAGCGTGTCTGGCTGGCGTCCGGGTGGTGCCCAGGAAGTCTTGTACACGTCATGCCAGGGACCGTTGGCTCGATAGCGCTCGGAATGGCTGAAATGCTGGGGTCCCAGCGCTGCCAGGCAAGTGCACACATCGTCCAAAACATAGTCGAGCGCGTCGATATCTAGAGTGACGCGAGTACCCGCGTACTGCACGCATTGCCACCTCGCTAAATCAGCCACTCTACCCAGCGAGTACTCCGCATCTGCTTTCCTCTCTGGATCTTGAGTAACCATTATGGTTAGTTGCCTATGCGTTCGTCAATCGAGCAGCGCGCGGTTTACGGGTTTTCGGCGCAGGAGCCGAGGCCGCGCGTTGGTCGGCGATGCGCTGGAGCAGGACGCTGGCGGGTTCGTCGTTGGGGTCTTGGGGAACGAGTTCGCCGCGGAAGGCACTAGCAAGAACGGCAGAAGTCGCCTTGCGGGCAAATATAGCCAAGGCTTGGACCCTAGATTCAAGTCGCTGACTTCGATCCATAAGTGCGCTCGCGCGCCGGACAATTTCTTCCTGCTCATCCAAAGGAGGCAGGGGGAACTCAACGCTGGCAAAACGCCCTGCGCCGAGGTGTGCGATGTTCGTGGTGATTTTTCCTTCAGTAACGTAGCGGCCTGAATGCATGTGATGACGGAACACAAGTAGCGCGTATTCCGATCGCAAGACATCTTGATTGGCCTGGAACCTGATCAACGTGTTTGTGAAACACGAGTCCGGAAGTTCACCCCTGTACATCGCTGGGCGGCCGAGGAATTGAGGGCTCTGGCCCTCATTGAGGAGAATGTCTCCAGGATGTAGCCGATACCTTTCGAAGTCCTCTCCAGGAAAATCCATGTGCATGACATCGAAAAGGTCGATTCGATCTTCGAATACATTCTGTACTCGCAAATACGGTCGCATTGATTTCCCGGCGTGAAACTTAGGCGACCGCTGCCGTCCAAGTTGAACCCGCCCTACCTCACCGATCTTTGGCGAACTCCATGACCGGGGCAGTTGACCAACCGAATTGCCTTGGTGACCACTCTGCGTCCTCCACTCGCGGGTCAGTTCGCCGCTCGTGGCGGCGGCGAGGACGGATTGGCGGAAGCGTTTGAGGATGCCGGGGACGCGGTCGAGGCGTTCGCGGCAGGCGTCCACGCGCGCCAGCAGGTTGTCGAGCTTGTCGGTGATGCGCTTCTGCTCAGGAAGCGGGGCGAGTATGAAGGGTGCAGCCTTCGCAGCATCGGTTCCAAGTCGCGGCATATTCAGCCCGTGACTGACTTCGGCAACGTACTCCAGAAACCTTGGATGCTTGAGCCAATAAAATAAATACGAACTGTCAAGCTCAGGCGGGACGGTGAGCGGAATGATTTCTGTGGTGCAGAACCCATCTTCAGGGGCACGAACTACCTTATTCAAGTAGGGACGCAACTTCCCGTAGAGCACGTCGCCTCTCGAGAATAGGTTCTTCGTACTCTTGGATCTCCGCTCGGCGAAGGTGATTCGCTTCAGGAGTCTGGATGAGTTTTTCTCGATATCCTCGAGTTCAAGTACCCAGGCATCATCGGGAATCTCGTTTGGCTCGGCTTTGCGCGAAGCACCGTACTTCACGACCTCACCAAGCGTGCAGTTTGACCAAGAGGCTGGCAGCGATCTTCCCTTGCTCAATCTTCTACCTCCTCTAAATCCTCCCCCAACTCAACCAAAATCCCCCGCAGCTCCTCAAACGCCCCCTCCAACTCAAACATCGCTTCCCGCGCCAGCACCGCGGGCTCGGGCAGTTCCTCACTGGAACCGTCGCTGTCATCCTTCAGCCAGGCAATATCCAGGCTCTCACCGCGCTCGGTGATCCACTCACGGGTGAAGCGGCGGAAGCGCCCGGTCTCGCCGGTGTCCTGGCGCTTGGCCAGGCTCTCCGGGCTGCCTAGCGGGTCGCTGCCGAAGGCGGTCTCGAAGTCCTTGAAGTGGTCGCGGGTGAGCTGGGTGCGCTTGCCGAACTGGGCCATGTTGGCGCGCATGTCGTAGACCCAGACTTCCTTGGTGTTGCCCTTGTCGTTGGCGCCGCAGGTAAAAAACAGGACGTTGGTCTTGACCCCTTGCGCGTAGAAGATGCCGGTGGGCAGGCGGAGGATGGTGTGCAGGTTGCACTTGTCCATCAGGTCGGCGCGGATCTGCTTGCCGATGTTGCCCTCGAATAGGACGTTGTCCGGCAGCACCACTGCGGCGCGACCGCCGGGCTTGAGGCCGCGGTAGATGTGCTGCAGAAAGCAGAACTGCTTGTTGCTGGTGGGAAAGGTGAAGTCGGTGCGGGTGGGCAGGCCACCGCCTTTCTTGGTGCCGAAGGGTGGATTGGTGAGGATCAGGGTGGCCTTGGGCAGCCCTTCGCCTTCGGGCGAGAGGGTGTCGCCGTAGCGAATGCCGGAAGCCTGCGGGTCGGATTCCAGGCCGTGCAGCATCAGATTCATCAGCGCCAGTCGATGAGTGTCCTGGACGTGCTCCATGCCGTAGAAGGTGCGGCGCCGATACTGCCGCTGCTGCGCCTCGGTCCAACTGTCGGGATCGTCATGGGTGCGCAGATACTGGTTGGCGGCAATCAGGAAGCCACCGGTACCG
>JAGRJL010000191.1:0-11389 GCA_020442775.1 Lysobacterales bacterium
AACAGGGTCTGGTCGAAATGATGGGCGTTGCCGGCGCTGGCAAGCACGTTGAAGGCGGTGATCCGGGTCGCCAGCCGGCCCAGATAGTCCGCGCGATCGAAGGCCAGGCAGGCCAGCGCGGTCATCACCGCGGTGCCGTTCATGATCGCCAGACCTTCCTTGGGGCGCAGCTTCAGCGGCTTCAGCTGGTGCTTGGCCAGCGCCTCCGCAGCAGTCATGGTCGCGCCGCGATGCCAAACCTCGCGCTCGCCGCAGAGCACCGCAGCCACGTAGGACAGCGGGGTCAGATCGCCGCTCGCGCCGACCGAGCCTTCGGCCGGGATCAGCGGCAGGATGTCGTGCTCGATCAGCGCCTGCAGCTGGGCCAGCAGCGCCCAGGAAACCCCGGACATGCCCTGCGCCAGCGAGCACAGCCGCACGATCAGCACTGCCCGGGTCTGCTCCGGAGAGAGCATCTGGCCCAGACCACAGCCGTGATAGGTGTACAGCCGATGCGGCAGCTCGGCGATCAGCGCCGGCGGAATGTTGACCGTGCAGGAATCTCCGTAGCCGGTGCTGACGCCATAGACCTCGCCATCTTCGGCAATCAGTCGATCGACAAACTCGGCGCCTCTATCGATCCGCGCACGGAACCGCGGATCACTCGACAGGCGCACCTGCGCTCGCCGCCCGGACACCGCGACCACCTCCTCGATCCGCCAGGGCGCACCGTCGACAGTGAGCACAGACGTGGATTCAGACCGCTCATTCGGCGGAGCTTGCATGGCGACCTTGATCCCAAAACGGAAAGAAATTGAACCAGTCATAGGGCGAGCGCTGCACGCAGCCTTCCAGCCACGCCGCGTAGCGGGCGGCATAGTCGCCCATCGCCCCGATCCGGTCTGCGCGCGGCAGTTGCACCCGCTCGGCCAGCTGCTCGACGTGCACGCTATAGCCTGTACCGTGGTGTACGCAAGCCAGCATGAACACGGGGCAGCGCAGTACCGCAGCGATCAGGTAGGGGCCGGCGGGAAATTCGGCCATCTCGCCCAGAAACCGGGCGGAAACGGTCCGACCGCTGCGCAGCGGTACCCGGTCACCGGCGATCGCCACATGCTCTCCGGCCGCCACCCGGTTGGCCAGCAGCATCGCGGTGGCGGCGTCGAAGCTCTCCACCTGCAGCAGGCGCACCTGCACTTCGGGGTTGATGCGCTGCAGGATGCGGTTGAAGCGCTCGGCGTGGCCGGTGTGCACCAGAATGGTCAGACGCAGCCCCTCGCGCCAGCCGGCGGCGGTCTGCAACAGCTCCAGGCAGCCCATGTGCGCGGTCATGATCAGCGAACCCTGGCCGGCAGCCTGCGCCGCCAGCAGCGCCTGATGACCGTGAAACTGCAGCCGGCCGCGGTCGTAGCGACCGCCGATGGCAAGCAGCTTGTCCAGCAGGGTCTGCGCGAACAGGCCGAAATGACGCAGGCTGTGTCCCACACCGGGTGCGGCGTCGAACACTGCATGGCTGCGCTGCAGCCTGGTCAGGTACTCGATTGATGCGCGACGGGCTACCGGCCGCAGCAGCCAGTAGTAGAACACCACCGGATACATCAGCAGCAGGAAGGGCACCCGGCCGAACAGGCGGTAGACCCCGTACAGAAACCAGATCCCGCCGACGAAGGTGCTCTCGCCCAGATTGGCCCAGTGCTGGGCTCTCATCTGGCGTCCAGTTTGCGCCAGAGCAGCTGCGGCATTCGCAGCAGCATCCCGAAAAACAGGCGCGCATGCATCTTCGAAATCCGTGCGTTGTCTCGCCACAGCTGAAAATGGGAGACCCCGTCCTCCGGATAGATCACCCGGGTCGGTCGATTGCGAATCGGTACGCCCTGCCAGTGCAGCCGGACCAGGATCTCCACATCGAAGTCCATCCGCCTGCCGATCTGCGCCCGGTTCAGCAGCGCCAGGGTGGCGGCCAGCGGATAAACCCGGAAGCCACACATCGAGTCCCGGATCTGCAGCGACAGAGTGTTGATCCAGACCCACACGTGGGTGAGATACCGGCCATACAGGCGCCCCTTGGGCACCGACTGGTCGTAGACCGGACAGCCGCTGATCACCGCGTCGGGATGCTCGGCCGAATCAGCCAGAAAGCCGGGGATATCATCGCTGTTGTGCTGGCCGTCGGCGTCGATCTGCAGCACGTGGCTGTAGCCGCGCCGCCCGGCCTCGCGCATACCGGCCATCACCGCCGCACCCTTGCCCTGATTGGGCGAAAGGCGCAGCAGGCTGACCGAATCATATTCCGCGGTGAGCTGGTCAAGCACTTCGGCGCAAGGCGCATTCGAGCCGTCGTCGACCAGCAGCACCGCCACCCCATGGGCGCCGATCCGATCGACCAGCGCGGCAATCGCCTGGGCATGGTTGTAGACCGGAATCACCACCAGAGTCTGAGCGGCCGCCATCAGCTCGCCTGCCCATTGAGACGAAAGCGCCCGCTGGCGTGGCGCTGTTCACCGCAGTGAAAGGCGAAGCTGAGCTGGCCGCGCTGCGGCTCCCAATCCAGGCGCAGGCGCAGCTCGGCGCCCGGCCGCACCAACTGCTGAAACTTGAGTACATCCATCTGCAGGCATCGGCTATCGATCCCGAAGGCGCCGGCCGCGTAGTGCAGCGCCCAGTCCAGCATCGCCACTCCAGGCAATACCGGGGTCCCCGGGAAGTGTCCGTCGAAGTGGGCCAACTCGGGATCGACGATCAGACTGAGCTCGGCAGTCTGGGCCTCACGCAGCAGCCAGGTCGGCTGCGGCCGCATCGGCCTGAACAGCGCCGCCAGCGCGGCCTGGGAGACCTTGCCGCGGGCGTCTATGGGCAGCACATCCAGCGCGCGCCAGCGGCGCGGCAGCGCGATCGGGTCGACCTTGCCTGTCAGCCATTCCCTGAGCGTTCGCACCAATGCCTTCTTGTCTTGTCGCGCCAGGATCTGTTGACCCTCCGCACTGGGCACCACCACCGCGGCAATCAGCGCACGCGCCCCCGGCAGCACCAGCACCCGCGCATCGCTCAAGCACGGTGCCGACTGCAGATGCTGCTCGATTGCGCTCAGGGAGATTCGCCGCTCTTCCAGCTTGTAGATGCGGTCGGCCCGGCCCAGCAGTTCGAAACCCCCGCCGGCAGCGGCCACCGCGCGGTCCTCGGTCTGATACCAGTGGGAATCTGCCAGATGGGCCGAGCGCACCTGTAGCAAGCCGCGATCCACCTGCCAGTCCACCGTCGGCAGCGCGGTCCACGCGCCGCAGCCGGGACCATACTGGCGCCAGCCGATGCCGCCGGTTTCGGTGCTGCCATAGACCTCGATCGGCGCCTGTCGCCATAGCCGCAATACGGCCTGCGCCGCCTCCACCGGGAGCGGACCGCCGGAGGAAAAGCAGACCCCGAGCGCGCCGGCGAAGGGCGCCCAATCGAGGCCCTCGGGCAGGCGCTTCAGATGCGCCGGGCTGGCCACCAGGGTGGCCGGATCGGAAATCGCGGCGATCTCCTCGGGATAGGCCAGCCGCCGCGCGGCAAAGCAGCGAGCGCTCGCCAGCGGCCAAAGCACCCTGAACAGCAGCCCATAAATGTGCTGGTGAGAGACCGTTCCGTGCACGACCGCTTCGCCCACCTCGGCGCCGAACTGCTGCTGCAGCGAGTTCACCTCGTTCTGCAGCTGGCGCAGCAGTTTGGCAATCGCCACCGGATCGCCGCTGGAACCGGAGGTGAACAGCTGCAGGCAGCAGCGATCGGCGTCGAGCGGATCCAACGAGAATTCCAGGTCACTCACCTCCTTCAGGTCAGCAACGCTCAGCCGCGGCAGGTCCCCCAGCGGCGGCAGCTCGCCGGCAAAGCCGTGTACCCGATGGGCCAGACCGGAAACCGTCGCCGGCAATAGATCGCCAGGCAGCCACAGGTTCTTGCCGGCATGCCAGCCGCCGAACAGGGCAGCCGCGAACTCGAAGCTGTCCTCCAGGTACAGCGCATAGCTGACCCCCGGCATCCGCGCCAGCGCGCTGGCCCAGGCGCGCACCCGGGCGAGGAAATCGGCCGCGCTCAGCGATTCGCCGGCGCGCTGCGCCACGATCCGCTGCGGCT
This sequence comes from Lysobacterales bacterium, assembly GCA_020442775.1. GTDB lineage: Bacteria > Pseudomonadota > Gammaproteobacteria > Xanthomonadales > SZUA-5 > SZUA-5. The sequence continues at coordinate 4,090 of JAGRJL010000191.1, forward strand.
GTACCGAGAGCCGCTGGCAGAGCTGCTGCAGCACCTCAGTCATGTTCGTGTCGCGGCCGCAAGAGCCATTCGCCGGCGAACAGCAGGCCCATCAGCAGATAGGCCAGCAGGCCGTTGTACAGCGCCCAGGTGGCGTCGCTGGCATACAGCGCGGTGATCAGCGCCAGGCTGCCATTGAAGACGAAGAACCCGCACCAGACCTGAGTCACTCGCCGGGTGTAGGCGACCCCCGAAGGCGGCAGCTGCGGATGCTGCAGCCTGGCCAGGCGCTCGATCACCGTGGGCGGGTAGCGCAGACTCAACGCAAACAGGCTGAGCATCACCGCATTGACCACCACCGGATAAAGCTTGAGCGGCAGCTTGTGGTTGCCAATCATGGTCAGCGCGACCAGCACCCCGGCGCCGGCTGCCGCGGCGACCCAGACCCGCTCCCGGGTCACCCATAACCGCAGCACGGCCAGGCCCAGCAACAACAGCGCGAGCCAACGCGGCTCGAATCGGGCCAGACCGAAATAGATCGCCAGCGGATAGAGTACGGTGCATAGCCAGAGCAGTGCCGTAAGCCACCGGCTGCGCGGCGCGGCGGCATTCATCGGCGGATGCTCGAACCGGTATCGCGGCGAAAGCGCATTGTCGGCCCCGAAAGATCGCTCGCCTAGGCGTTGGCGCGCTGCATCTGGTCCAGCGCATCCACCACATCCTGCACCGTGCGCACCGACTTGAAGGCCTCCGGCTTGAGATTGCCGCCCATGATCGGCTTGAGCTGAACGATCAGGTCCACCGCATCGATGCTGTCGATGTCCAGATCGTCACCCAGCTGAGCGTCCAGGGTGATCTGCGCGGCATCGATGTCAAAGGTGTTCTGCAGGATGCTCTTGATCCGCTGGTAGAGCTCATCCTTGCTGTAGTTCGTTGGAGCAGTCATTGCTTGCGGTTCTCGGCGATGAAGGCGCTCAGCGCGCGGACGCTGGCGAAATGCTGGCGGATGTCCTCCGAGTCGGCATTGAACACCACCCCGTAACGCTTCTGCAGCGCCACGCCCAACTCCAGCGCGTCAATCGAATCCAGCCCCAGGCCTTCGTTGAACAGCGGTGCGGTGGGGTCGATGTCCTCCGGAGCCATGTCTTCCAGGGCCATGGTTTCGATGATCAAGGATTTGATTTCTGGTTCAAGCGCGAGCACGGGCTAGCTCCCTGTTGAAGTACTCACTCAAGTGGTCGGTCAGCTTGCGTGCGGCCACGCTCGGCGACACCCCCTCCAAGAAGGGCGCGACTTCGAGGTCCGGGCGGACATCGACACAGATGTGAAAGCGTCGCGAAGGCACACGATACCATTTTCCGCCTTTGCCCAGCGTCGGCGGATTGCAAGTGATGATGACGGGGCTCAGGTTGACCGGCGCGCGCACCGCAACATTGGCCGCGCCACGCTGAAGCTCACCAAAACCACCCGGCGGGCTGCGCGTACCTTCAGGGAAAATCAGTAGGTTACTGCCGGACTGCACCGATTTCACGCAATCTCTGATCAGCCCCGGACCGGTGGAATTGACGATGTAGCCGGTGGCGGTCACCGGCCCGATCATCACCGGATTGCGCAACAGCGCGGACTTGACCACGCAGCCGGCATTCGGGGTGAGCCAGGCTAGAAACACCACATCGATCAGGGTGGGGTGATTGGCCAGCACCAGCAGCCCGCGACGCTGAAGGCGGTCGATGCCGTGCAGCTCATAGCTGAGCACCCCCAGGGCCCGCATCAACGCGATAAACAGCCCGAAGCTGCGCTGCACCCAGCGCCGGGCGATCCGGTGGCGGCGCGGGCGATTCCACACCACCAGATTGAGCAGCGGGAAGCCAATCAGACCGAGCAGTACGCCGCCCACGCCGAAGGTGGTGAAGGACAGACCAGTGGCGAAGATCCGCCAGATCCGGTTGAACGAGTCGATTGCCAAGCGCCTTCAGGCCCTTGTCGCCTGCCGCTGCCACCGCCACAGCGTCTGGCCGCTCTGGTGGCTCAAGCCGGGCTGATCGCCAAGCAGGAAGCGGAGCACTTCCAGACCGTGAGGCAAACGCGGCGGCGAATCTTGCCCAGAGGGCGTCTTCGCCGCGCAGGTGGCGTGCAGACAGATCGCCGTCTCGCCCGCTGCCGCCCGCTGCACCCGAACCGACCAGGCGTAGGCCGCCTGCGGCTCGCGATCGAAGGGGGCGTAATCGGCACCCAGCGGCACGTCGTACATCACCAGCAACACTGCCGGCGCGCCGTCGGCAAGCAGCCCCTGGGCCTCGACCACCGCGGCCTCGGCGGTGGCGCTGCCGGCAGACACTGCCGAATAGTTGCCGGTGAACTGTCGCGCGATCGAGTACTGCGCGGCGATCGCATTGTGGGTAGACAATCCGAACTGGGTCGGCGAAACCTCACCCTCAGCCGCCAACTGCTCCAGCATCCGGTAGGTGCGCCCCACGTCACCATGGCGCGAGGCGAACACCTGGGGAACCGCCGGTTCGGCTTCAGGCTGGGTCCACCAGGCCACCTGCAGCGCCATCCGTCCGGCCTGATCCAGCCGCCTGCGCTGCATTGGTGCCAGTTCGGTGAGCGGCGGCACCTGATTTCCCATTGGCAGCTCGGACTTAGATTTTGCTGCCCATTGGCGCCAAGCGTGAAGCGACTCGAGACCAGGCGCGAACGCAGATAGGTTGCTGACACGAAATCGTATTGGGTGGAACAATGGAATACCCTATTCGTGCTGCACAACCCGGGTTGGGGTGTGACGCCTCACTGATTAGATATGCTGGCCTGATTCGTCATACCTACGCAACTTCGCGGATTGTCGGGGATCGCCCAATGCACGACCAATTTTGGCTGCAAAAGCTCGCCGGGATTGGAATCCTGGATATGCGCTCAGCCGGTCTCATCGCAGGAGTCCTCCTCTTGCTCTGCGGGGATGAGGCAATCGCAAGGGAGGCAGGAAACTTTGGTTTTGGCCGGCCTCCGTCATACCGCGAAACCAGAGAACTGATTCTCGGACATCTCAAACTTACCCTGAAAGACCCGGACAGCCTTCGCGACCTGACAATCGCGAAACCAGCCGCGGACTGTTACCGGCGAGGAATCGGACGGCGTGATGTGTGCGGCTATAAGATTTGCGTCGCGTACAACGCGAAGAACAGTTTCGGCGCCTACATCGGCAGAAAGGTCTACGTATACTGGAAGCTAAACGGCTGGGGCACGCAAGTGTTTGAAAATGCTGGAGCATGCCCAATACTTTTTCCCGACTGGGACGGAAAATCGCCGGTGCAGATGCGCGATTTTTGCGTTTTCCAGAAGAAGCACCCGGATTGCGAAAAGGGAAGGAAGGAAAAGTACGATTTCCCGGTTGATGTTCCGGCGCCGGCATCAACTGACGAAGGATCTGCGGGAGGATTCTCCCGATGTTCTGAACCTATCCGGCTTGGAATGCTCGACAGAGGACTCTCGGAAGAAGATGTGTCTGAGCTGTGTGGATGTTCCGACGCATTGGTTCAGTCAATGAAAGCTAAGGGGCTTTCGGGCGAGGATATTTCTGCAATTTGCAAACCGGAACCTTAGTTCCAGATCCGGTCCAGATAGCTGGCATGCACCCAGCCCAGCACGCCGGCGTGATCGCCGTCTGCGACCTCGATGTAGGCCCAGTCCTGGTCCTGATGCTGGAGATCGACCAGGGTGCCGCGACCCAGCTGTCCCGGCGGGTCGACCCGTTCGAAGCCGAGACCGGGACCGCCGCGCAGGTTGAGGCGGGTGGCGTTCACCGCATGTCGCAGGGGCCGGTGGACGCGGCCAAAGTCCTCCACCAGTTCGCTGAAGGCCGCCATCGGAAAGGCCGGCCCGGGGTCGGTTTTCCAGCCGCGGGTATCGATCTGCTCATGAGTAACGAAGGCCTGAATCGCGTACTTGTGCACCAACAGCTCACAAATGGCGCGGGCACTGCGAATCTGGGCATCAGCGAAGCGCGGCCAGGCATATACGTCCGCACCTACCCGTGAATGCGGCGCCAGCAAATAACCACCGAAGTCGATCAGCTGTTGATCGCTGCGGTGGTGGCCGTGACCGTCTATCCAACCACCCAATCCATCCGGCTTGAGCCATCCGGGATTGACCAGTTCGATGCCGATGGCGTGACTATTGAGATCGCGCAGGCTGCCCAGGCGCGAGGGCCCGGCGTGCCAGGCGCGCCGGTTGAATGGGCAGATCTGCCAGGCGCCGCCGTCGCGGTCGATCACCAGATGCGCACTGGAGCCCTGATTGCTGCTGCCGCCTGCCGCGCCCAGCAGCCAGTCCCGACTGGCCGCGCCGTCCCAGCCGGTGGTGTAGTGCAACACCACGAAGCGGGGAACGATGGTGGTCGCCGGCGTGACATTGCTGGACTGCCGATACCAGTACTGTTCGATCCGGTGATTCTTGATCTGCATGAAGGTGATGAATCCCTGGCTGGTCCAAAAGGCCGAAACAGCAACTGCTCAGGGAACCGGCCGAGGATCCTGAGCAACGCAAACTGTTGTGCTGCGAAGGCGAGCTTTCTCCCACCCGGGGATTCAGGCGGACTGCGGGCGTCGATGGTTACTCGAAACCGTCCTCAAAGACCGGATCGAGCGGCGGATTGCCAACCACGATCTGCAGCTGGAAGCCGTTAGCGGTCGCTGCGAGCACTTCCACACTGAACCCACCGCCGGGTTCCACATAGGTCTCCCCCACCCGCCACATGGAGCCCTCGTTGTTATTGGCATTGGCCGGTGGGGTGTCGGCATCGACCACCCAGGCCGGCTCCTGTCGGCCGCTGTCGACCTGAACGATAAGCACCGCATTGCCCGGCAGATTGCCGTCGTAGTCGCCGACCTGGTCGCGCACTTCCACCACGTAGTAGACGTTGCTGCCGGGCACGTTGAGTCGCGCCATCCGGTAATTCGGCGTAGCCGCCAGCGCCAGGTGGTCGATGGTGATATGGTAGCTGCCGTCTACCGTGGGCTCGAAGCGCTGGGCCGGCGCAATCCAGGCCAATCGATCCTTGTGGTAGGCGAGGGTGTGCTTGCCCAGCAGCCCGTAGACCGGATCACTGACCGCCGAAGCAGTGGCGCCGCTGAGCACGTCCCAATGCGAATCATAGGGATTGCCGTCATCGTCAAAATTATTCGAATGCGGCAGTCCGAAGCCATGGCCCATTTCGTGGGCGATCACCGCCTCATTGGCGAAGGCCCAGGGCGGATTCCAGGTGGTCCGCCAGCTCTTGGTGATTCCGTCCAGCGTCGCAAAGCGGCTGCCGCCCCAGGCGCAGCAGTCCAGCCGCTCATTGAGCATCAGATTGATGCCGACAAAGGGGTTACCCCCGTTGCCGAAATCCACCACCGCATCGACCGCCGCGGTGCAGTCGTCAAAGATCTTGTTCAGATTGGCGTCGGTGCCCGAACCGGGGGTGGGCACATAGAAGGTCTGCGGCTGCGGCAAGTCCACCCAGGCAATGGCGGTGCTGCCGAGCACGTCGATCAGGTCGTAGGACTGCTCGCGCCAGTAGTGATCCAGTCCACCCGGCTGATTGGCGTACATCCCCTGGAAAAACCCCAGATCCTGCGGTTCTGCTGCGACATCGCTGAACTTGCACAGCAGCGAGATCCACGGCTGCGAGCCGGTGACCGCGCCACCGAGCATGGCGTCGCCCTGGTCGCTGGGAATCACCCGCAGAAACTGCACGGCGGGCTGGTCGGCAGTGCCTTCGCTCAATGCGAGCTCGACCCGGCTGCCCGCCAGCTGGGCGAGCGCTGCGCGCTCGGGCCCGAGGCTGGGAATGGAGATCAGCGCGCCATCGTCGGTACGCAGCTGCACGCGGAAATGGCCGGCGTCGCTGCTGCCGGGGAGCGGATCTCCCCAAATGGCCTCGACCACGCCGGTGAACAGCGAAGTCTGGGCAAGGGCGCTGCACGGCAGCGCGAGGACCAGGCCCATCAGCGCAATCCACAGCCCCAGCTTTTGGTGCAGCGCTCGAGTGCCTGGGTTGAATATGGACATTGATCAATTTCCGCTTTCGGCCAGCGAGCCATGGCTCCGGTGTACCGCAGAGATGCCGGCAGATCAACGAACGCGATCACGAGGTCGATCATCATCTGCAACACTGTTTGACGTGGGCGACCAATGCGCCAATTGGTCGCGCAGAACGCTTGATGCGGTTCGCTGCGCTCACCACATCATACGAGTTGGGCGATCAACGCTCGGCGAATCGTTGATCCGGCAATATTCGTGAGAGGCGGCTACGCAGGCTCACCCATCCAGCTGCGCATCTGCGCCATGGTCATGGTCGCCCCGCCGCAGGCGATCACCAGCAGCTTCTCGAACCCGGCCAGCTCCGGCGCCTGTTGGTAGACCAGCGCCAGGCTGGCGCCGCAGGCCGGCTCAACCAGCACCCGGTGATCATCGACAAAGCGCTCGCAGGCCTCCAGCGCGGCGCGATCACTGACCGTTGTGCTGATGATCCGGCGGCTGCTGGTCAGTGCCCAGGCCTGATCACAAATCCGCTTGGCACCCAGTGAACTGGCCACGCTGGTAATCGCCGGCAGGGTGATCTGTTCCCCGGCCAGGATCGACTGGTGCAGCGAGGCGGCACCTTCGGTTTCCACCGTCAGAATCGGAACCGCCGCCGCATCTTGCCGGAGCAGACCCTCGGCCACCCCGGCCAACAGCCCGCCGCCGCCGACGCAGAGCACTACCGCATCGGGCTTCAGGCCGGCGTCGTACACCTCGTCGACCAGGCTGGCGTGGCCGGCCCACAGCAGCGGGTCGTCGAAGGGATGGATGAAGGCGTCGCTTGCACCCACCAGCGACAGCGCATGCTGGTTGGCCTCCTGCCAGGAATCCCCGTGGACGATCAGCTCCGCCTGTTCCAGCTGCAGCAGGGATTTCGCGCGCTCGGTGGTGCTTTCCGGCACCACCACGGTCACCGCCGCGCCCAGGCGACGTCCGGCATAGGCTACCGCCAGGCCGGCATTGCCGCCTGATGAGCTGACGAAGCGACGCGCACCCTGCCGGTAGTGGTACTCACAGGCGTGGCCCACCCCGCGGATCTTGAACGAACCCGGCGGCTGCAGCGCATCCATCTTCAGCCACACCTGGCGTCCGCAGTGGCGGCTGAGGATCGGCGATTCGAGTAGTGGGGTATTGATGTGCAGGGGCATGCTGGCTGGATCCGCGGATAGTCGGTCGATCAGTGGGACTCGTCGCCAGGCTGATACAGATCGCGTCGCGAAACCGAGTGGATCTTCGCGGCGACCTTGGCCGCTCGGCTGGG
>JAGRJL010000191.1:11450-36623 GCA_020442775.1 Lysobacterales bacterium
CCGGCCACCACCAGCACGATCTCGCCGCGGGACTGGTTGGGATCTTTCGCCACTCGTTCACAAAGCCCGGCCAGATCGGTGTGCAGCACGGTCTCAAAGGCTTTGGTCAATTCCCGGGCGAGGGTTAGCTGACGTTCCGGCCCAAAAACTTCGGCCATGTCGGCCAGGGATTCGCCGAGGCGATGGGGCGCCTCATAAAACACCATCGTCCGCGACTCGTTGGCCAGCCTGGCCAGCTGGGCCCGTCTGGCCGCCGGCTTGGCCGGCAGGAAGCCTTCGAAACAAAAGCGATCAGTGGCCAATCCTGCGGCGCTGAGCGCGGCCATCGCCGCGCAGGGACCGGGCACCGGGCTGACCCGAACCCCGGCCTGATGGGCGGCGGCCACCAGTCGAAAACCCGGATCGCTGATCAACGGGGTTCCCGCGTCTGAGATCAGGGCCAGCTGGGCGCCGCCCTGCATCCGCGCAATCAGCTGCGGCACCTGGGCGCGCTCATTGTGCTCGTGGAGGGCCATCAGCGGTTGCTGGCTGCCGATATGGCGCAGCAGCTTCTGGCTGCTGCGGGTGTCCTCGCAGAGCACCGTGTCGACGCTGCACAGCAGTTCGCAGGCACGTCGGCTGATGTCGCCCAGATTGCCGATCGGGGTGGCAATAACATGGAGTTGTCCGGGCAATCTGGCGACCGGCGCATCACTCGCAGCGGGCTTGTCAGTATCATTGGGGTTCATATGACTTCACATTAGCAGGGAAGCGGCGCGTCCAGTGCACGTGCGAACCTGCGTCAGGAGCCCCCAGTGACTCGATCCCGATTCCACCTCAGCCTGCTGATGGCGCTCGCGCTGACCGCCTGCGCCAGCAGCGGCCCGGTCGAATATGTCCCCGACGTGACCGAGATGGACGCGCGCACCGCCTTTGTCGAGGGCGATTTCCGCCGTAGCGCCGATCTGTACCTGGATCTGGCCAATGCCCGGCCCGGTCAACGCAACCGCTTTCGGCTGCTCGCCGCCGAGGCCCTGCGCCAGGAAGGCGACCTGGCGGCGATGGCCCAGGTCGCCGAATCGATCCAGCGTGATCGGCTGCGCGATGACCTGATGCTGCGTCTGGATCTGCTGCTGGCCGAAGCCGAGCTGCTGCGCAACAACCCCGACGGCGCGCTGGCCCTGCTGGCGATTCCGGACGAGCTGCACACCCGCACCACCCGGATGCGCGCCTATGAGTTGCGTGCGCGGGCCTATGCTGCGCAGGGCAAGCGGCTGGCCGCGGCCAATGAGCGGCTGCAGCTGGAGCCGCTGCTGGAGAGCGAGGAGCGCGCGCTCAATCGCTCCGAGGCGCAGGAAGCGCTGGCCGAGCTCAGCGATGAAGAGCTGCGCCAGCTGATTCGCGACACCCCACGCGATGAGCCGCTGTATGCGCTGCTGGCCACCCTTGGGCGGGAGCGCTTCCAGGGCGAGCGCCAGGGCAGCTTTGCCCGCGCGGTGCAGGCAGCACCCAGCCGCAGCACCGAGAATCTGCGCACCTTCGATACCGAACAGCTGCCGCGCGACGCCACCCGCCAGGTCGCCTTGCTGCTGCCGCTGAGCGGACCGCTGGCCAATCCCGCAAGCGCTTTGCGTGACGGGGTGATGTCGGCCTATTTCGCTGACCGCGGCGAGCGCCCCCAACTGCTGGTCTACGACGCCGGCACCCGCACCGATGAAACGCTGGCCGCCTATGATCGCGCGGTGGCCGAGGGCGCCGATCGAATCCTCGGACCGCTGTCCCGTGAGGCGGTCACCGCCCTGTTCCAAAGCAACCGGCAGATCGTGCCCACGCTGGCGCTCAATTACGCCGATGCGCCGGCGCTATCGCCCAGCGGCAGCCTGCAGTTTGCGCTGCTCCCGGAAGAGGAGGCGGCGGCGATCGCGGTGCGCCTGGCCGAGAAGCAGCAGCGCCGGGTGCTGGTGATTCACAGCAACGACGAGTTTGGCGAACGCGCCTTCGCTGCCTTCAGCGCCGCCCATGAAGCGCGCGGCGGCAAGATTTCAGGGAAGGCCAGCTATGCCGGTGATCGCGCCGACCAGTCGGCGCTGCTGGGCAAGCTGGCCGGCAGCGACAGCGGCCGTGATCGCCTGCGCTATTTGCGCGGATTGCTCGGTCTGGACCTCAAATATGAGCCCGCCCCAAGGGCCGACCTTGACGCGATCGTGTTGCTGCTGCGCGCCCCGCAGGCGCGCCTGATCATGCCGCAGCTGCGCACCCGTGCCGATCTCCCCGCCGACTACTACGCCACCAGCGCGGTCTACAGCGGGCGGCCGGACTCGGCGCTGGATCGGGATCTGGATGGACTGCAGTTCTGCGACAGCCCGTGGATGCTGGACAGCTGGCTCCCGGGCAGCATTCCCACCCGCATCGAGGCCGCTGGTCTGGCCACTTCGGAGGGACCGGCAACCCGACTGTTCGCCTTCGGCATCGATGCCTGGCGGCTGTTGCCGGTGATGGAATGGGTTGAGTCGCATCCGGGCGAGGCGATCGATGGCGCCACCGGCAAGCTGCTGTCGGACCGCAGCGGTCGGGTTCGGCGGGTGATGGCCTGGGCGCGGTTCGAGAACGGTGTTCCGGTGGCTGCGCCTTAGGCGCGAACCCGCCACTGCGGTGCCGCCCGGCAGCCGTCGGGAGACCGGCGCGCGGATTGAAGCAGCGGTCGCCGACTGGCTGAACGGCCAGGGTTGCAAGGAGCTGGCGCGAAACTTCCAGGTCCGCGGAGGCGAGCTGGATTTGGTGATCGACGACGGCGGCGTGGTCGCCTTCGTCGAGGTGCGCTACCGCCTGCACGGCGGCATCGAGGCGGCCCTGGAGTCGGTCGGTCGGCTCAAGCAGCGGCGGCTGATTCACGCCGCCCAGCGCTATCTGCAGCAGCAGCCCAAACTGCGCACCCGTCCCTGCCGCTTCGACGTGGTTGCAGTGGAAGGCAGCGATGGGGATTTTCGCTTCCGCTGGATCAAGGACGGATTCCGCATCGATGACTGAGCCTGTGTCCGCCAACCCGATTGCTGCCGGTCTCGCCGCCATTTTCTCGCCGGCAGAGCTGCTGCTGGACGAGGCCAGTCGCTGGACCTACGGCTATGACAACTCCAAGCAGCACGGGCTGCCCGATGCGGTGGTGCTGCCGCGCGATGGCGCCCAGCTGCAGGCGCTGGTGCGCTGGGCGGCGGCGAATCGGGTCCCGCTGACTGCGCGCGGCCGCGGCAGCGCCACCACCGGCGCGGCGGTGCCGGTCAACGGCGGCGTGGTGGTCAGCTTCGAGAGGATGAACCAGATTCTGGAAGTCTCCATCGAAGATCGCCTGGCGGTGGTTCAGCCCGGGGTACTCAACGGCGATCTGCAGCAGGCGCTGGCCCCGCACGGCTTCTTCTGGCCACCTGACCCCACCAGCGCCGCCTACAGCACGGTCGGCGGCAATCTGGCCTGTAACGCCGGCGGCCCCAGAACGGTGAAATACGGCGCCAGCCGCGACAACGTGCTGGGCCTGACTGTGGTAACCGGCGATGGGGAATTGCTGCGCAGCGGCAGCCGCACCACCAAGGGCTCGGTGGGCTACGATCTCACCCGCCTGCTGGTCGGTGCCGAAGGCACCCTGGGGCTGATCGTCGACGCTACGCTGAAGCTGATCCCGCTGCCGCGCCGACGGCGGCCGCTGCGTGCGCTGTATGCCGATGTTTCCAGCGCCGCGCTGGCGGTCAGCCGACTGATGGCGCAGCCGACCACGCCCAGCGCGCTGGAGTTCATGGACAGCGCCGCGCTGGCGCTGGTGCGCCAGGACCCAAACGTACGGCTGCCGGAGCAGGGCGCGGCCCTGCTGCTGCTGGAGGTGGACGGCGACGAGGATGATCTGGATCGCGCGCAGCGTGCGGTCGAAGCCGCAGCCTGCGGGCCCGGTCTGGTCGAATTCGCTGCGGCGACGGACGAGGAAGAGGCGAGCCGACTGTGGGCCGCGCGCAAGGCGCTGTCCCCCTGCCTGCGTGCGGTCGCGCCGAACAAGGTCAACGAGGACGTGGTGGTGCCGGTGTCGAAAATCCCGGCGCTGGTGGACGGATTGGCGCGATTGAGCGAGCGCTTCGGCGTACGCATTGTCAACTTCGGCCATGCAGGCAACGGCAATCTGCACGTGAATCTGCTGTACGACCATGCAGACCCGGATCAGCGCGCTGCGGTCGCGGCGTGCCTGCCAGAGGTCTTCGCGCTGGTCTTCGAGCTCGGCGGCACCCTCTCCGGCGAGCACGGCATCGGCACCGCCAAGCGCGCCTTCATGCGCCAGGCGCTGAGCGCGCAGACGCTGGCGATGATGGAGGGGGTCAAACAGGTGTTTGATCCGGCGGGGATTTTTAATCCGGGGAAGGTGTTGCCGGATGGTTAGAACGTAGGGCCCAGGGCCCAGGGGAGAGGGCCCAGGAAAAGCGGCCCACGCAAGTATGCAGCCAAATGGGCCCTGGGCACTGGACTCGCTGAGTAGCGAAAGCCGGTCCCGAGCGATCCGGTCCATTCAAGGAAGCATCCACTGGGCCCTGGGCCCTTCACCCTGAGCCCTTTCAAAAAATGCCGTCCGAACTGACCCAACTCCACCACCAGATCCGCAGCTGCCGACTCTGCGCCGAGCATCTGCCGCTGGGGCCAAGGCCGGTGCTGGTGCCCAGCGCCAGCGCGAAGGTGTTGATCATTGGGCAGGCGCCGGGGACCCGGGTGCATGCCAGCGGAGTGCCCTGGGACGACCCCAGCGGCGACCGGCTACGCGAGTGGCTGGGGCTGGACAAGGATCGCTTCTACGACCCGGCGCTGATCGCCATCGTGCCGATGGGCTTTTGCTATCCGGGCAAGGGCAAGGGCGGTGATCTGCCCCCGCGACCGGAATGCGCGCCCACCTGGCATCCACCGCTGCTGGCGCTGATGCCGCAGATCGAACTGGTGCTGCTGATCGGCCGCTACGCCCAGCAGCACTACCTGCCGCAGCACAAGGCGCTGTCGCTGACCGAACTGGTGCGCTCGCAGCCGCTGGATGGTCGCTTCCTGGCCACGCCGCATCCCAGCCCGCGCAACCGGCGCTGGTTGACAGTGAATGCGTGGTTTGAGGCTAAGGTGGTGCCGACGATCCGACGGCGAGTGCAGGAACTGCTGCCCGACTAGGCGTGCAGAGGGACCAATAATGCGACCCAGGAAAGCCTTGTCTGTTTCGACATTTTATGTCAGCCTCGTCGACACTGACATTTTATGTCGAGGAGCTGCCGGTGAAATCGATCATTGTTGCCCTGATCCTCTGCGCTGCTGCCGCCACTGCTTCCGGCCGCGCAGTCCAGTTTGAAGATCCTGCCTGGGAAGCCTACGGAAACAAGGCGCAATTGGCCTTCGAGGAATACCTCGCGCGACTCAGGCACAGCCGGAACGAGCAGGATCAGACGCTAGGCCTGCTGGTTCGGCTAAAGGAAGGCGACGAGGATCTCGGCGAGATCGGACGGCAATGGGCGCTTTCTGAACCCAGTTCGGACTCGGTCAGACTGGCCGCGATCTGGACTTGTCCCACGCGTGAGGATTCGATCCAGCGTCGATTCTGCGATCAGCAGCGGCTGCTTGAGCGCTGGCAGCAAATTGATCCGGACAATGCGCTGGTCTGGGCAACCCGCGCCGCTCGCGCCGACGCGGAAGGCGATCTGCAAGCCTTTGCTGACGCCAGCGACAAGGTGATGGCGGCCGACCACTTCCACAACGGGTTTCCCGATACCTTGAAGCTATTCCGTGAGCGGATGGCCGCGGACAAGGTGTATGCGCAGCAGCCGCGCGGCGACCGCGCAATCATGGCGCTGGGGATTGGTTTGGCCATCCACAATGCCTTTTATTCCGACCTGCAGGCTCTTTGTCCTCACGGTGGCCGAGAACCACTCCGGACTGATCGGGCGCCGCTTTGCCGGCATCTGTCGAGGCTGATGATGGCGTCCGGCGATGGGGTCCTCTCCGGCATGATCGGCAACGAGTTGGCGCAGGCCTACACGCTGGACGATTCCGAGCGCCGTGAGCTGATTGAGTGGGAGGCCGAGCAGCGCGAATTGAGGACCCAGTTTTCGGCCGATCCGCTGCATCTGATGAAACCGACCGAGGACGGCTTCCCCGACCAAGCTGATGACTTCCTTCAACTGTGGATCAAGCACGGCGAGCGTGAGGCGATGATCCGCTGGCTGGCCACTCGGCCTGCGGCAACCGACCGCGAGCAATAGACAAGGCTGATTCTGATAGTCGCGTTTTCGACCGATGCAGCGCGGTCGTTCGAATCCAAGCAAGAGGCCTCTCGATGAAAAAAGTCCTGATCCTGCTGGGCTTATGCCTGGCCTTTCAAGTCCATGCAGAAGACGAGACCGGCGCCCTTTCCGACGCCGAGATCAAGGCCTACTACACCCGGCTGACGGCGAGCAATGACGCCACCGAGCAGAGCCTGGGGATGCTGTTTCTGGCCGATCCGGCAGATCCGTCGGTACTGGCCGAAGCCGGCAGGCGCTGGGCGCTCAGTGAGCCGGGTCCTGAGGCGGTCAAACTGACCGCCGCAATCGCCTGTGCCTGGAAATCCGGCACCCAGCAGCGCGAGCTGTGCTATACGCATCAGCTGCTGCAGCGCTGGCAGCAGCTGGAGTCGCGCAATGCACTGGTCTGGGCGCTGGCCGCGGTGCGCGCCGATGAACAGGGAGACCAAATCGCGTTCCAGCGGAGCGAAGCGCGCCTGCTGGAGAGCGAGCGCTTCGACACGGCCTACGTGGCGGCACTGAGTGCGCTCAAGTCGAGCATGTCCAACGATCCGGCAATGTCTGCGCAAACCCCGGGTGAGCGGGCCATCGTCGCGTTCGGATCTGCCGCAGCCATCGCATTACCCAGCTACGCCGATATCCATCGCCTGTGTCCGCGCGGTGAGCAACCGATCCGCCTGGACCGCTCCATGCTTTGCCGCCATCTGGCCAAGTTGATGATTGAAAACAGCTTTGAGATGGTGAGTGCGCTGGTGGGCAACAACATCGCACGCGCCTACGCGGCCGATGAACAAGAGCGCGCTGCCTTTGCCGAGGCCGAGGCTCGCGACAAGGCCCTGCACGAAAGATTCAGTGCGCATCCGACAATTACCTTCAGGGCCAACGATGCGCGGCTACCCGAAGCGTATGGCCCCTACCTGCAACTGGTGATCGAACACGGCGAGCGCGAGGCGATGATCCGCTGGCTGGCGAGTCAAGAGCCCTCCTCGGAGGGCGGCGAAGGAGCACAATAGCGACCCTGCAACCACTGAAACACAGACCGTGAGCGAACTCGCCACCACTCCGGAACCGCCCTACTACGCCGCCATTTTCGCCAGCCTGCGCAGCATCGACGACGCTGGCTACGCGCTGACCGCCGAGCGGATGCTGGAGCTGGCGGCGCAGCAGCCGGGCTTTCTGGGGGTGGACAGCGCGCGGGACGCCAGTGGCCTTGGAATCACGGTCTCATACTGGCGTGATCTGGACAGCATCAGCGCCTGGCGCCGCCATGCCGAACACACCGCAGCGCGACAGGCTGGCCGCGCCCGCTGGTATCGCTGCTTCACCCTGCGCATCGCCCGGGTCGAGCGCGCCCATCGCTTCGAGGCAGAATGAGCGGTCCCGAAGCTGCACCCCTTTGCTACAATCGTCGCTCCCCTTCGGCACGCCCCAGCGGCTGGTCAACCATCGACCTGTCGCCGTGGACGGCTGCGCCACCGGGAACCCCATTGACCACTGCTGGATGAACACATGCGCGCCTTGATCTGCGGCTCTCTCGCTTACGACACCATCATGGTGTTCCAGGATCAGTTCAAGAATCACATCCTGCCGGACAAGGTGCACATGCTCAGCGTGGCCTTCTACGTGCCGGAGATGCGTCGCGAGTTCGGCGGCTGCTCGGGCAACATCAGCTACAACCTCAAGCTGCTCGGCGGCGAGCCGGTGCCCTTCGGCGCGGTGGGCAAGGATTTCGCGCCCTACAAGGCGCACATGCAGGCCTGCGGGATCGATCTGAGTCACGTGCGCGAGCTGGAAGACCACTTCACCGCGCAGGCCTTCATCACCACCGATCTGGACGACAACCAGATCACCGCCTTTCATCCCGGCGCGATGCAGTGCAGCCATGAGGCTTCGGTCCGCGACGTGGCCGACATCAAGCTGGGCATCGTCGCCCCGGATAACCGCCAGGCGATGCTCAATCACGCCGCTGACCTGCAGGCGCAGGGGATTCCCTTCATCTTTGATCCGGGCCAGGCGATGCCGCTGTTCAACGGCGAGGACTTCCGCGCCTTCATCGAGCAGGCCAGCTACGTCACCGTCAATGACTACGAGAGCCAGCTGCTCGGCGAGCGCACCGGCTGGAGCCCGACCCAGATCGCCCAGCGGGTGGAGGCCTACATCGTCACCCGCGGCGGGGAAGGCTCGCGTTGGCACACCCGCGATGGCTCTTTCGACATCCCCTGCGCCCAGGCGCGCACCGTCGCCGATCCCACCGGCTGCGGCGACGCCTATCGCGCCGGGCTGATCTACGGCCTGCTCAACGGCTATGACCTGGAAACCACCGGCCGGATTGCCTCACTTGCCGGCACCATCAAGATCGAGCATCCCGGCACCCAGAACCAGCGCTACACCCCGGCCGAGTTCGAGGAGCGCTTCCACGCGGCCTTTGGGTATCGGTTTAGTTAGGGCCCAGGGCTCAGGGCTTAGGGCCCAGTAAAGCTGGGTCCAGGCGCGCAGCAGATTGCTGGCGTCACGCTAGTGCGCGTTTGATCGAGCGAGTGTTGGCTCACGTCGCTGAGTCGCCTTCGCCGGCAGACTCGATGTCCGCGATGATCGTTGCGCGGGTCTGCGCCCAGGTGAGACAGGGAGTCAGGCCGCGTGGGGTTTGCTGACCGCGGCGCTGAGGTCCGAACAGGTAGCGATGTTGGACCACCCCGGCGAGATAGCCAAGCACGTCCTGGCGGTCGTCGACGAAGTGGGTCAACCCCAGTTCGCGGCAGTGAATCGCCTTTTGTGGCCGCAGCAAACAGAATCGCAGGTTGGCCGCGGGAATGCCGGTGCGGCGGAAGAATCGGTGATGGGCGAGCCAGCGGCGGGTCTTTTCTTGTACCCGCGGTCCACATTTGGAGACCAGCCAGACCTGCCCGCCGAAGCGTTCGCATAATTCACCAACGGCCTCGAACATGCCGACATTGGGCGGCGTGCGCATCGCGTCATCGATGCTGCCACCCAGAAACGAGGTATCACCGCCCTGCCCTTCCGGGGTGATGATCACTCGGCCTATATCCAGTCCTAATTTCACAACTTGTTGCTCCTACGTTGAGTGGGCTCAGCGTAGGCGGGCGATTGCTATTTACGAACTACTGATTTTCTAGACTCTATAACTATTGACTATACTTTGCGGATGAATCTGGATGCCGTTGTAGCCTTTGCGGTGTTTGCCGAGCACCTGAACTTCAGCGCTGCCGCGCGCGCCCTGCATATCTCGCAGCCGGCCCTGCACGTGAAGATTCGCAAGCTATCCGAGCGGCTGCAGCGGCCGCTCTATCAGCGCGTGGGAAGCGCGCTGATACTGACCCGGCACGGCGAACAAGTGGCCCGCTTCGGCCGCGAGATCCAGGATCAGAGCGCAGCGCTGGCCGAGGGCCTGCGCCAGGATCAGTCTGGTCAGCGAATTGCGCTGGCGGCCGGACACGGCGCCTTTCTGTATCTGCTGGGCCCGGCCATCGAGCAGTTCCTGTGCTCTCCAATCGGGCAGCTGCAGCTGCATACCGCAGACCGGCTGCAGAGCATTGAACTGGTCCTCTCCGGCCACGCTCAGCTAGGCGTGGCGCCGCTGGAAGACATTCCCGAGGGCTTGAGCGCGATGCCGCTGACCGACGTCGGGCAAATGCTGGTGGTGCCCGGCTCACATCGACTGGCCAGGCGGCGGCAGATCAAGTTGAGCGATCTGCAGGGCGCTCCCCTGGTGGTGCCACCGCAGGGCCGTCCGCACCGAATGCTGCTCGGTCGGATGCTGCAGTCGGCCGGAGTCAGCTGGTCGACCGCAGTAGAGACCGACGGCTGGGAACTGATGATCCACTTTGTGCAGATCGGCGTTGGCATCAGCGTGGTCAACGCCTGCTGCCGCCTGCCCGCAGGGCTGGTCGGGGTGCCCATCCCGGCGCTGCCCAGACTCCGCTATCAGCTGTTCCACCGGGAGGGCGCGCGAATGAATCCGGGGACCAGGGCCCTTGCAGAATTGCTCCAGGCCAACGCCAACCACTGGCAGGTCCGATGAGCGATACCGACGACCGCCCGTTGCGCCAGCTGTCAAAGCGCTTGTCCTGGGCGCTTCGCCACGCGGCCGCCGAGTTGGGACTGCTGATCGATCCGGAGGGATTCGTCGCGATCGACGATTTGATCAAGGCGCTGGGCTCGGACCGGCCGATGACGCGCGCGCAGATTGCCGAGGTGGTGACGGCGCTGGCGCCGGAAAAGCAGCGCTTCGAGATCCGCGACGGCTGGATCCGCGCCAACTATGGTCACTCGCTGGCAACCCGAATCGAGCACCCAAATCGACCCCCACCGCCGCTGCTCTTTCATGGCACCAGCTTGGCGGCGTTGCCAGCCATAAAGCTTGACGGACTGCGACCGATGAACCGCCAGTATGTGCACCTGTGCACCGACCCCGACCTGGCCACCCAGGTCGGCGCCAGACATGGACCACCCGTGTTGCTGCGAGTCAATGCCGCCGCAGCCCACCGCGCGCACGTGCCCTTCTACTGCGCCAACCCGCACTTCTGGCTGGCCGACCATGTGCCCCGGTCTTCCCTCAATATCGCCGATCACCCAATGCCCTGATCGCGGCCGGATTCGCCGTAAAACCAAAGCTTCGCCCCTGCCCCGAACCTGGCCCCTGCTGCCCCGACCCTGGCCCTGAGCCCTGAGCCCTGGACCCTGAGCCCTGGGCCCTGAGCCCTGGACCCTAAGTCCTGAGCCCTGGACCCTGAGCCCTCCACATCAATACACCTCCCCAATCATGCAGCGCAGGCTCCCGCCGGCCTTCTCCAGCTCATCCAGCGGAGCCGTATGAACCGTCAGACCCAGCCGCTCGATCGCGGTCTGGGTTTCCCGGCGCAGCGCGCTGGCGGCGGCTGCACTCATCCACAGCTGGTCGCCGCCCAGCGCAATGCAGTTGGCGACGAAGGCGTTCTTTTCCTCCAGGCTGATCTCGATCAGCTGCTCGCCCATCGCCCGGCGCCAGACCTCAAACCATTCGGGATCAGCGAGGCCACCGGGATAGCCGAGCAGGCCGCGACCACCCATCGCCGAGAGCACCACGTTGCTGTGGTACTCCCCCTCGGCCAGATCGAAAATCACGCTGTGCTCGAGGTCGAAGCCCTGATGCATTGCCTCGGCACCGGCGCGATTGCAGCGCTCGGACAGACCGCAATAGCCCAGCCGGCGGGCCCGGTCGATCACCAGCGAGCCGGTCAGCTCGGCGACCATCGACTTCTGCGAGAGGTCGTGCAATTCCAGACCCAGCAACCCGCCCAGCAGCTGACGGGTGGGCGCATGCAGTGCCTCGTACTGGCGTGAGGTGTGGCGCATGGCGCCAATCAGCAGGCGGCCCGGGGCGGTGGCGAAAACGTTGTTGGGAAACACCGCTTCCGGGGTCTGCGGGTCGCCCGGCAGCGCCAACACCAGCTGTCCGGCAGCGCGTAGCCGATCGACCAGCCCCTGCCACTGCGCGCAGGCTCGTTCGCTGTCGAATCGACCGCCGTCCATATAAACGTTGTCGGCCGCCGAATCAGCCGAGAAGCGAAAACCGTCGGGCCGCCGCAGGAACAGCACTCGGGGGTAGCAGGTCGCCACCGCCGGCGGCTGCCAGAGAGAATCGAACTGGGCGGGGCTGTCGACGATCATCGCTCGATCCAGGCGGGCCTTGGGACCCTATTGTTGCCGCTGCGACCCTTCTTGGAAAAGCACCCTTGGTCATCAGCGGCGCGAACCAGGGCTCAACAGGGACCTGGAACTGGCTGGTCGCTGCCATCCTCCGGCTGCGCGTCGGCAGCGCTCAGCTGGAACGGTGTCCTGGGATCATTGGCCATGTCATGGGCCAGCCAGGCCAGCAGACACTGCACCCCGACCAGCACCGGCAGCGCCGCCAGCATCACCGTACCGGCACTGGCCGGAACCCCGGCGCGCACGTGGCCAATCCACTGCAGCAGGCCAAAGACGGTACCGCCGCTCAACAGCAGCAGCCCCCAGATCAGCTGGATCGAGGCCACCGAGAAACCGCGCAACAGGTAGTCGTAGATCAGCCGCTTGCAGAAATTGAGCGCGTGACCGCGCAGGAAGGGGCGGATCTGCGCCATCGGACTCAAGCTGGAGGGCTCGCCGGCATAGACCGAAACCATGGGCAGTTCGCGCACCACCGCACGCAGCTGGCCGAGACGAAACAGCAGATCGGACTCGAAGAAATAGCGCGGAGACAGATGGTCCAGCGGCAGCGCCGCAAGCGTTCGTCGGTGGATTGCGGTAAAGCCGTTGGTCGGATCGAACAGCTGCCAATAGCCGGTGGAGAGCTTGCTCAGAAACGACAGCACTGCATTGCCCAGCAGCCGCAGCCGCGGCATGTTGCGCACATCAGCAACCTGAAAGAAGCGGTTGCCCTTGCTGTAGTCGGCCTGGCCGGCCAGCACCGAGCGGGCCAGCCGGGGAATCAGCGCCGGATCCATCTGCCCGTCGCTGTCGAGCTTGACCACCACCTGCGCGGGGGTCTTCAGCGCAGCCTTGTAGCCGCTGACCATGGCGCCACCAACGCCCTGATTCTGAGCGTGAAAGATCACCTGGACGCGTGGATCAGTGCAGCGTTCCTGCACCAGGTGGCCGGTTTTCAGCGGGCAGGCATCGTCGACCACCACGATCCAGCCCACCTCGGGGCCGATCCGCTCGATCAGCGACAGCACCCCCTCACCGGATCGGTAGCAGGGGATCACCACCGCCAGCGACGGTGATCTGGACTGGGAGCGAATCGGCGTCACGGTAGCGTCGGCTTGAGCAAAACTGGCCCAATGATTGGCGTTCATGTTCGGTAGACCCAGTGTTTGAGCATCAGGAAGCTGATCCCGGCCAACAGGGCTTCGATCAGCGGTTTGGCCACGATCGCCATCTGCGCCGAAGCGGCGCCGGCAATGGAAAAAAGGGACAGGGTGGAGACCGCGGTGAGTGCGCACCACACCAGCAGGTAGCGCAGCATTTGATCCGGCGGAATCGGCGAGGTCGCCGAGGCAGCAAAGGTGAGTTGTCGATGAGCGAAATACCCGGCTGCCGCGGCGCTCGCCCGGCTCAGCGGATTGGCCCAGGGGATTGGCAATCCAGCCCAGGTGGTCACGCTGTAGATCAATGTGTCCAGAGCCAGCAGCAGTACGCCGACGGCAAGGAAGCGGCTGAGTTGACCTAGCGAGGCGCTCATCGCGCGCGCGCCTGGTAGAGGCTGGCAGTCCGCGTGGTCCGGAGCGGCAGGCGGTAGAGCTCAGCTGGCCCCAGCGTGGCAGCAAGATCGGCCCAGCCTGCCAGCGCCTCGGCCAGTGCCGGATCCCGGTTGCCGTCTGCGCGACTGATCAGCCAGTCGAATCCATCGGTGCGCAGTTGCTTGCGCCAGCAACCGACGCTGCGCTCGGCGCGGCAGTGTCCGTAGGCCACCTGCAGCTGAGGGTCATACCAGGCGGTGGTGAAGGCGTGACCGAGGCCGCTTGCGATATAGGGATATTCCGGATCCGCCAGCAGCACGTTGCTGTCTGACAGGCGATCGTTCGCGATCGCCATCAACCGCAGTTCGGGTGCCACCTGATCGATCCACGACTGCTCGGCCGCTGCACCGCGCAGGCCGCTGGGGGTCAGACCTTGTCGCAACTGCCAGTGAACGTTGGCCACAAATAGCAGATTGAGGCTCAAGCACAGCGCAAGGGCGACCCCAAGAGCGGCGCTCAGGCGGCTGGATCCGGCGCCGGAACCGCCGATGGTGCTGACGCCGCAACCAATCGCGATTCCGCCGGCAACCATGGCCGGGTAGAGATAGCGCAGGTACTGCATCTGCCAGAACAACAGCACCGCGCCCAGCGCAATCGCGATCAACGCCCAGCGCAGCGGAATCCAGCGCTCGCCCGAACCGTCGCCAGGCCCGGTCCTTGCGTAGACCAGGCCCAGCAGCCCCGGGATTGCCAGCAGCAGCCACTGGAATCCGGCCACGCCATCCCAGGCCTCGGCGTAGCGCGAGCTGTCGAACAGCGCGCCATAGAAATCAGAGAAATCGAATCCGTCGCGATAGCGAGCGTCAAACAGATTGGTCGCCGGCAGTAAGTCCGAAGCGAACCAGCCGTTGAACAGCGGCAGCAGCGGATTGCCGCTGATTGTCCAGGCATAGGCGTAGCTGGAGCCGCCGGCCAGCAGCGCGAGCGGCAGCGCCCAGGGCAAGGCCCTCAGGGTCCTTCGCGGCGCCAGCGTCAAGGCAGCGACGGCGAGCGGCCCGACAAAGACCAGATTGCTGATTTTCAATCCCAGCAGCAGTCCCACCAGCAGTCCGAGAGTCCTGGCCGCGCGACCGCGCTCATTCACCGCGCCGCCCGGGGTCTGCAGCAGGGTCAGCAGCGCCACGATCGCGACCGCAGCCGCAAGCTCGCTCTGCATCCCGCCCAGCAACATCCAGCTCAGCGGCAGACTGGCCGCCAAGGCAACCGCCCAGCGCATGGCCCGCGCAGGCAACTGCGCCGTCATGCCCAACTCGACCAGCCCGGCGCCCAGCAGCAGCCACCACAGCTGGTTCAGTGCACCGCGGGCGAGCTCACCGCTGAGTACTGCGACCAGTCCGTGCAGCACATCGCCGGACCACGGCGCCAGTGCCCAGATCTGACCATGCGCATCCAGCCGATTGTGCCCGCTGGCCAGCAACTGGGTCGGCAGCGCGGCGTGATAGGCCAGATCATCAAAGTGCAGGGTCGGGTGACCGCTGGCCAGCAGTGCCAGGGTGACCAGCAGGACCGGCAGGCAATCCAGACCATCCAGCCTACTCAGACGGCCCAGCGCCGTGCGCGCGCCGGCCACGACCTCCAGCAGATTCGCGCGCAACAGGAGCAGGGTCAGCAGCAACGCCAGCAGCACCCAGACACGCTGGAACACCGCCGCGCCCTGCAGCCAACCGCCCACGCCGGCCAGCGCCGCCAGGCCAGCAACACAGGCCAGCACCGGGTACTGCCTGGCCGACACCCCGAGCCGGTCACCCAGGCTGGACGAGAGCAGCGCCACCAGGGCGACCGCCAGGCAGGCAACAGGGCCGTGCAGCCACAGGCTCAGCGGCAGCCACAGCCAGAGCAGGGTCACCGCCATCCGGCGCCCGCACATACGCGCAGCGGTCCAGCTCAGTGCAAGCAGTGCAGTAGCCCATACGGCCATTTCCTGGACTCTCGCCCAGGCGATCTGGGCGAAGGCATCGCTTTGGGCCAACCCCATAGCCAGCCCCAGCGAACCGGCTGCGAGGCCGCTCCAGACCAGATTTTGGCGCACAGACGTCCGTGGCGAACACGCGGTCACCATCCAATCAAGGCTCCATTGGGTGCTATCGATGCCGTCAGCCCGCGGATCGGGCTGCGCTGTTGCAATGCTTCACTTGGAGCGTTAAGCCAACCTAAAGTTCCGCAAGTCCGCTTGCCTTGATCCATCACGGTGTCGTCGCTGGTGGCACCATGCGAAACTGGCGCCGCTCACGGACTGCCCGGCCATCGCTGACCGCAGCCCTGGTCGAGCAGCAGCGACGACGAAAGCAAATGTCTGCCCGGGAGGTCTTTACCAGTGGAAGCGCGGCAAAGGTTTGACGACCTGGTGAGGACCTATTCAACCGAGATTTACCGCTATGCCTATTGGCTTTGCCGCGACGAAGCGGTGGCCAATGACCTGGTACAGGAAACTTTCCTGCGCGCCTGGCGCTCGATCGCGCAACTGCGCGAGGTGGCGGCGGTTAAGGCTTGGCTGATTACCATCGTGCGCCGCGAGCACGCCCGCCTGTTCGAGCGCAAGCGATTTCCCACCGAGGATATAGACGAGATTCCGGTTGAGGATGATGTCAATCTGAGCGCAGACGCGCAGATCGACGTCCATCTGGTGCGCGCTGCAATGCTGGAACTGCCCGACAAGTACCGGGAGCCGCTGGTGATGCAGGTGGTCATGGGGATGAGCTGCAAGGAAATCGCCGATTCCCTGGAAATCAGCGAAAGCGCGGTAATGACACAACTATTTCGCGCCCGGCAGAAGCTCAAAGAACTGCTGGGCCCCGGTGAGGCTGCGGAGGTAGCCGACCATGCAAGGGACTGATCGACAAGACTTCCGCCTGCGTCTGGGCGCCGACCCCAGCGATCCGGCGCTGGCGCGGGAGGCAATGGCGCTCGGCGACGGCGCTCAGGATGAGCTGCGCCGGGCGCAGGCCTTCGAGCGCGCGTTGGGTGAGGCACTGGCGATTCCGGTTCCCGATCAGTTGGCACAGCGGCTGCAGGCGATTGCCGTTCAGAAGTCATCCGGCGGGTCGGCCTGGTCGGGGCGCGCCCCGTGGCTGGCCCTAGCCGCCTCTTTGCTGCTGGTGCTGGGGCTGGCGTCCACGATCTGGGTGAACCAGCCGGCAACGGCCAGCCCGCTGGGAATCGCGGCGGTGGAGCATCTGGTCCACGAACCCTTTGCCCTGCTTCGAACCGAAATCGTTGCCCAAGAGCGACTGGACGGACTGCTGCGCAAGGCAGGCCTGGAACTCCCGCAGGCGGTGGCGGTGAATTACGCCAGCCCGTGCCCGGTCTACGGCCAGCAAACTGTGCATATGGTCGTGCAGCAACCCAGCGGTCCGGTATCAGTGATCTACTTCCCACGCAGAGAGTCGGACGCGCTGGGCGATTTTCGCCATGGACCCACCAACGGCCGGGCGCTGGCCTATGGCGACGGCATGCTGGTGTTGATGGCCAACGACGACGCGGGTATCGGCGCGGTGGAAGCGATCTGGCAGTCGGCCATGCTGGCCGGCGAGCCCTCGGGGCAGCTGATCGCGGGAATGGACTAGCCAGGAGCCTGCGCAACGAGAGGGCGTCGCCTGCTGTCGAAAAGCAGTGGATGGCGTGGTGCGGTTCGCGGAGCCAGTCGGCGGCGCGGGCAGCGTATCGCGACTTTGAGCTGACCGACCGGAGCAGACCGCGAATCTCCGTGGAGATCGGGATCCGGATCGGGATCGGGATCGGGATCGGGATCGGGATCGGGATCGGGATCGGGAAGGGTATGAGAAATGCGAACCAGCTTCGATGGTTGCCCGGCATCGGGTGCCAGGGTGCTGGCGACCGCGACCGATTGGCCACGATGCCCAAGGCTGGGTCTGGCACCCGGTCTATGCCAGACTTGCGCTGCCCTTGAGGGTGAGCGATCGCCCAGTCATCAGGAACTGCATGTCCCCGAGCCCGTATTTGCGCCATGAGTGCTGAGTCCACCGATCAGCGCGGCGACGATGTCCCTGCCTGGATCACGAGATTCCCTTCGGTCGTTCAACCCTATCTGCAGGCGGCGCCGTTGTCGGCGCTGATGCTGGGCATTTCCTCGGGCTTCCCCTACGCCATGATTGGCGCCACGCTGACCACCAGGCTGGCCCAGGATGGCATCGACAAGCGCTCGGTCACCCAGTTCTCCCTGGCCTTCCTGGTCTATAACCTGAAATTCCTGTGGGCCTGGGTGGTGGACGGGGTTCGCCTGCCGCTGCTGGGCAGACTGGGCCAGCGGGTTTCGTGGATGCTGTTCAGTGGCGTGCTGGTGATCGCCGCGGTGTGCTTTCTGGCCAGCGTCAATCCGCGAGAGCAGCTGGTACTGACCGCATTCGCGGCCATCGCGGTGGGCTGCGCCGGCGCAACCTTCGACATCGTCATTGACGCCTACCGGATCGAACTGCTCAAGCCCGAGCAACTGGGAGTCGGCTCGGGAATGTCGCAATACGGCTGGCGAATCGGTTCGGCGGCCGCCGGGGCGCTCGCGCTGGTCATCGCCAGCCGCCACGGCTGGACTCTGGGCTATCTGGTTTGCGCTGCTTTCGCCCTCCCGGCGATGCTGACCGCACTGGTCATGGGCGAGCCCCCCAGGCACCGGGTAGTGGCCCCGGCGCGATCGATGCAGGAAAGGCTTGCGGGCGTCGTCGAGCCGCTGCTGGAGTTCTTCCGTCGGCGCGGCGCCTGGCTGATCCTGCTGTTCATCCTGATCCACAAGATCGGCGACACCCTGGCCAATCTGAGCCTCCGCCTGCTGTTCAACGATCTCGGCTACAGCAACGACGACATTGCCCTATACGATGTGGGCTTCGGTTTCTGGGCCACGCTGATCGGCATCTTCGCCGGCGGTGCGCTGTACAACCGCCTGGGAATGCAGCGTTCGGTCCTGCTCAGCCTGCTGCTGATGGCAGTATCGAACCTGAGCTTTGCCGCCCTCGCGGCGATCGGTGAGGATTCCAACGCACTGATGGCCAGCGCCATGTGTTTCGAAAACTTCGCCAGCGGGATCGGCGGGGTGACCGTGGTGGCCTATTTCTCTGCGCTGTGCGATCTGCGTTTCACCGCCAGCCAATATGCGCTGATCTCGGCCGGTTCCAGCGTGCTCGGCCGCTTCCTTTCCGGCACCACCACCGGCGCGCTGATCGAATCGCTGGGCTATGTGCAGTTTTACCTGCTCACCACCATCGTGGCCCTGCCGGGGCTCGCGCTATTTGCCTACATGCACCGGGCCGGCTTTGCCGATCCCGCGCGACGGCACGACGACCCGCTGTGACCGCTGCGCGGTGCCGCGCGATTAGCGCTCACCGGCTATTCCAGCTTCCCGTCGGCGTAGCCGCGGCAGCTGAAAGTCCACGGTGTAGGGCGCATGATCGGAAAAGCGCTGTTCGCGGAAAATGGAGGCCCCACGCAGGCTGTCCGCCAGATTGCGGCTGACCAGCTGATAGTCGATCCGCCACCCCACGTTGTTGTCCCAGGCGCGCCCGCGATTGCTCCACCAGGTGTATTCGGCAACCTCCGGGTAAAGCTGGCGGAAGCTGTCGCACCAGTGCTGGTCGAGCAGCTGGTCCATCCACGCCCGCTCCTCCGGCAGAAACCCGGAATTCTTGCGATTCGAGCGCCAGTTCTTCAGATCGATCTCGCGATGGGCAATGTTGACGTCGCCGCAGATCACATATTGCCGACCGCTGGCGCGCAGCTGCTCCAGATGTGCGCCCAGCCAGTCCATGGTCTGAAACTTGAAATCTTGCCGCTCCTGACTGGATGAGCCCGACGGCAGATACAGCGACACCACCGACAGATCGCCCCAGCGCGCCTCCAGCCAGCGTCCTTCGCTGTCAAAGGCATCGATGCCGATGCCTCGAATCAACTGGTCTGGCCGTCGCCTCGCGTAGAGCGCCACTCCGCTGTAGCCGGGTCGCTGTGCGTCCTCGAAGTAGGCGTCCATGCCGTCCATGCAGAAGCCGCCATGTTTGGCCCGCTGGTCGGCATGGGCGCGGGTTTCCTGCAGGCAGATCACGTCGGCATCCTGCGTCGAAAGCCAGTCAAAGACACCCTTGCTCGCAGACGAGCGCAGGCCATTGCAATTGAGAGTGATGATGCGCATGGGAACTCCCGGGCTGGCCCCAGAACCCATCAGCCAGGTCAGCACCGCCTCCGCAGAGTCGCGCTTCGCTGGGCCCTGAGCCCTGGGCCCTGAGCCCTCAAAAAGGCAAATTCATACCCGGATCAATCGCCAGGATCTGCTCGCGGAAGGCTTCCTGTACCCGGCGCAGCGACGGCTCGTCGTCGGCATCGAAGCGCAGCACCAGCGAAGGCGTGGTGTTGGAAGCACGCACCAACCCCCAGCCGTCTTCCCAGTCAGCGCGCAGGCCGTCGATGGTGGTGATGCGGGCGCCGTCCAGGCGCGCCTTTTCGACGAAACGGGAGATGAACCGGTAGTGCTCGCCCTCGGCGGTCTCCACCTTGAGCTCGGGGGTGCTGACACCCTTGGGCAGGGTGGAGAACAGTTCGTCTGCTTCCTGCCCGCTGCTGGCCAGGATCTCCAGCAATCGACAGCCCGCGTAGAGACCATCGTCAAAGCCGTACCAGCGCTCCTTGAAAAAGAAGTGCCCGCTCATCTCGCCGGCCAGTGCGGCGTCCAGCTCGCGCATCCGCGCCTTGATCAGCGAATGGCCGGTCTTCCACATCACCGGGCTGCCACCGTGGGTGAGAATGATCGGTGCCAGCCGACCAGTGCACTTGACGTCGTAAATGATGGTGGCGCCCGGGTTGCGGGTCAGTACGTCGCTGGCAAAGAGCATCAGCAGACGATCCGCGAAGACGATCTCGCCCTGCGGCGTGATCACCCCCAGGCGGTCACCATCGCCGTCAAAGGCAATGCCCAGGTCAGCCTCCAGCTGCTTCACCGCCATTCCCAGATCGCGCATGTTCTTCGGATCGGATGGGTCGGGGTGGTGGTTGGGGAAGTTGCCATCCACGTCGCAATAAAGCGGGGTCACCTCGCAGCCGATTTCCTCGAACAGGCGCGGAGCAATCGCCCCTGCGATCCCGTTGCCGGCGTCGATCACGATCTTCAGCGGGAATTCCACCTGCAGATCGCCCGCGATCCGCTCGATATAGCGATCGACGATGTCAATTTGCTGCACCCCGCCGGGGACGTCCTTCACGAAGCGGCTTTCGGCTATCCGCGCGTAGAGCCCCTGAATACGCTCTTCGGCGACGGTTTCGCCGCCGATCATGATCTTGAAGCCGTTGTAGTTGGGCGGATTGTGGCTGCCAGTGACCATCACCCCGCAGCCGGTGTTGAGCTCGTGGGTGGCGAAATAGAGGACCGGTGTCGGCACCGCACCAATGTCGATGACGTCGCAGCCGGTGGAGCGCAGACCCTCAATCAGGCCGGCGATCAGGTCGGGCCCGGACAGCCGACCATCGCGCGCGACCACTACTTCGCCCATGCCGCGATCGCGTATTTCCGAGCCAATCGCCTGACCGATCAACTCCGCTGCACTCTCGGTCAGCGATTCGTCGACGATCCCGCGAATGTCGTAGGCGCGGAACATCGAGCGCTCGACGCTGCCAGCGCCACCGGTCTTCTTTGCCCCCTTGCCGGGCGGAGGCGGCGGCCTATCCTGATCCTCGCCGGGCAACGAGACAGCGGCCTTGGTTACGTCCTTGCCGGGCGACCCGCCAGCGACGGAACCTGCTGCCCCCAGGCTATCGGCGAGGGTGGGTTCATCCGGGGTCGCCTCGCGAGCGCGGTTCAGCACCTTCTTCAGCTGGGCCCGAAGCGCCACCAGGGTTACCCCGATCAGCAATCCAATCACCCCCAGCACCGAAGCCGGAATCGCCGAGCTTGGGGCGATCAGCGCAAACGGCGGCGGCACGCTGTAGGCAATCGCCAGCCGGGTCCGGGGGACCGTCACAATGCTGCCGTCGAAGGCACTCCGCTCGCTGCCCAGCTTGTCGATGACCAGGGCATCCTGAATCTCAGTGCCCTGGACCAGATCCAGGGTTCCGCTGCTTCCCCGCCAATCGTTCAATGCGGTCCGCAGCGGCCCATAAGGCAGCTCCACCATTGCGTGGCCGGCCACCGTACCGGCGACCAGAATCGGAGAAACCAGCACCACTCTGAGATCGTCACCATCGGGGGCCCGATGAATCTGGGCGTCGGCGCCTTTTTGGCTGCGCTCCGATTGCAGCAGCATCTCGACACGGGCATAGCCGAAATCGGCTAGATCCGCACCCACACTTTCAAGTACCGGCGCGTCCAGCACTTCTGCCGAAAGTGCCTCGGGAAGCAGCGCCATGAGCCGCTGCTTGGACCCTGCATGAGTGCCCATACCCTCGCTGGCGAAAGTCTCCAGAAAGTCGCGCTCGGTCACCACTCGATCCAGACTGGCCTGATGGCTGGAGATTCGCTCGCTGATGATCCCGGCGAGCGCCTCGGCCTGTCCTGCCAATTCGCTGCGCAGGCTGTCCGCTCGCCATGCATCCCACCCCTGACGCAGATAGATCAAACCCAACAACAGCAGTAGCACCCCCAGAACCGTGCTGAGCAGCGCCTGAGGGTTGGGTAACCGGATGGTGACCTGCCGGGGCGCGGTTTTGGAGTTGGCAGCGTTTGTGGCCATCGTTTGGCTCGCAAAATCCTGCTGACGACGGGGCAAGGGTGGTTTGGGGTGGTCGCCCAGCCCAAGCGGACCAGAGTGTAACCTGTGATGACAGCGACTTGTGTGCTCGGCTTAGCGTCCGCTGTGGCCGAAGCCGCCGGCGCCTCGCTCGGTGGGCGTGAATTCATCCACCACCTGCCACTGCGCCTGAACCACCGGAACAATCACCAGTTGCGCGATCCGCTCTCCCACATCAATGGTGTAGGGCCGATCTGAACGGTTCCAGCAGGCCACCATCAGCGGCCCCTGGTAATCGGAGTCAATCAAACCCACCAGATTTCCCAGAACCACCCCGTGGCGACTGCCCAGCCCCGAGCGCGGCAGGATCACCGCTGCCAGATCCGGGCGCTCGAGATAGATCGCCATACCGGTGGAGATCAGCTCAGTCCTACCCGGCTGCAGCAGCATCGGTTCCTCGATGCAGGCACGCAGATCCAGTCCCGCAGAGCCACTCGTCGCATAGGCCGGGAGCGGAAACTCCTGCCCCAAACGGGAATCGAGAATCTTGACCTGCACCGGACAACTCGAGATTTCGCTCACCCTTGTCTGCTCCTGATTCGTTCGCTGACATGCAGCAGCAGCCGGCGAGCCAGTTCCGCCTTGCTGGCGCGCGGCAGCGCCAGCTCACCATCCGGCCAAAGCAGGGTGAGTTCGTTGTCGGCGCTATCGAATCCGCAACCTGGCAGGCCCACCCGGTTGGCCGCGATCAGATCCAGGCGCTTGGCTTCCAGCTTGCCTCGGGCGTAATGCAGCACGTCGTCGGTCTCGGCCGCGAAACCTACCAGGAACGGCCGCCTTGCGCGGTCGGCCAGCGTGGCCAGAATGTCGGGATTACGCACCAGCTTGAGCTCCATCACTTCGGCGGCCTTCTTGATCTTGCTGGGCCTGGGAGCCACCGGGCGATAGTCGGCGACCGCGGCGGCACCGACGTAAACATCTGCACGGTCAATCTGGTCCAGTACCGCACGCAGCATCTGCTCCGCCGAGCGCACATTGACCCGCTCCACCCTGGCCGGCGTGGGCAGTGAGGTGGGGCCTGCGACCAACACCACTTCTGCCCCCATCAGCGCCGCCTGTTCGGCGATGGCGAAGCCCATTCGACCGGAGCTGCGATTGCCGATGAAGCGCACTGGATCCAGATCTTCGAAGGTCGGGCCGGCGCTGACCACGATCCGCAGGCCGCGCAGCTGGTCGCCGACCTTGGCGGCAATCAGCGCCTCAACCAGCTCGCTGGCCTCCAGCATTCGACCCGCGCCGCTCTCGCCGCAGGCCTGATCGCCGACCCCCGGGCCCCAGATCGCCACCCCGCGCTCACGCAAGCGGGCAACATTGGCGGATGTCGCCGGATGGGCCCACATTTGCTGATTCATCGCCGGCGCCAGCGCGACCGGTGCCGCGGTCGCCAGCAGCACTGTCGTCAGCAGGTCATTGCCCATGCCTTGCGCATAGCGGGCCAGCAGATCGGCGCTGGCCGGCGCGACCAGCACCTGGCTGGCCCAGCGCGCCAGCTCGATATGGCCCATGGCCGCTTCCGCCGCCGGGTCCCACAAACTGCTTCTTACCGGCTGACCGCTGAGCGCCTGAAAGGTCGCGGCGCCCACAAAGTGCTCGGCCGCGGCGGTCATCACCACTCGCACCTGAGCACCTGCGGCACGTGCCTGGCGGACCAGTTCGGCGCTCTTGTAGGCGGCTATGCCCCCACTGACCCCCAGCAGCAGGCGGGTATCAGTCAACGCCGTAGACGGGTTGGACAAGCGAGTGATTCCTACAAAACGGGAGGCAAGATCTTACAAGACTGCGAGCACAATGCTTACCTGTGGGCCGTCTCAACCCGGCTAGGCTGATCCCATCGATGGAGGAACCGCCCATGATCGCCGACCTTTCCGATCCCGCTGACCCCGAGCACTGTCCGATCCACCAATGGGCAATTGCCGACCGGCCGCGCGAACGCTTACTGCAGCTGGGGCCCACCGCGCTGGGCGACGTGGAGCTGATCGCTTTGCTCCTGGGCAGCGGTGATCGAGGACGCGACGCGCTTAGCGTGGCGCGCGCGCTGCTGCAGCGTATCGGCGGGCTGCGCGCACTGGCCGCAGCCGACGTCAGCGAAATTGCCAGCGAACGCGGAATCGGCCCGGCCAAGAGCGCGCTGCTGCTGGCTGCGGTGGAACTGGGGCGCCGAATCGACGCCAGCGCACTCGCGCGCGGCGCCGAGCTTACCGACCCTGCCAGCGCCGCACGCTGTCTGCGCCGGCGCCTCCATGGCCTTGGCCACGAGGTCTTCGTGGCGCTGTTTCTAGACACCCGGCACCGTCTGATCGCCTGCGAGGAGTTGTTCCGCGGCACCATCGACGGCGCCACCGTGCACCCGCGCGAGGTGGTCCGGCGCGCGCTGCAGCTGCAGGCCGCCGCGCTGATCGTGGCGCACAACCACCCGTCTGGTGTGGCCGAACCCAGCCGTCAGGATGTGGCTCTGACCCGTCGGCTGGGTCAGGCGCTGGCGCTGGTCGATATTCGCCTGCTGGATCACTTCGTGGTTGGTGACGGCGAGCCGGTATCGCTGGCCGAGCGCGGGCTCTATCAGGCGGCAGGCTGACCGCTCCGGCGAGCCTCGGGAGTTTTCTTCAACCGGGCCATTTGGCCCATGAGTTCGCGCCGGTGCAGCAGTCACAATGCATCGTCGCCACCGCTTGCTGCCATTGTGACCCGACCCGCGCCTCGTCAATCCCATCGTCGTGCGCTGCTGCAATGCTGGCAGCAATGCGAGGTCGACAGCGTGCTGGCGATGGCGGTCGACAGTCTGGGCTCGTCCTACCGCAAGCCCGGTGCGATGGCGCTGTTTGATGCCCAGGGCGGGCTTTCCGGGAGCCTCAGCGGCGGTTGTCTGGACGCCGAGATTGCCGAGCACGCACGGATCTGTCTGCAGCAGCGGCGGCCGCAGCG
>JAGRJL010000192.1:0-9738 GCA_020442775.1 Lysobacterales bacterium
AGCTGCTCGCGCATCGGGGTCAGCAGCTGGCCGATCTGATCGATGTTCTGCTGGCCGAAGCGCTTGCTCTTCTCTTCGAGGATATCGTTGGCCAGACCGGCGAAGGACTGCTTGAGTTCTTCGCGAGCGCGCTCCAGCAGCGCCAATTTCTCGGCGGCGGCATTGCGCTGCTCTACCAGACGTGCCTCCAGCTGACCCCGGGCGTGCTGGGCCTCCGCATGGCGCTGCTCGGCGCTGACCAGGCGCTCCTGCAGATCGCGGACATTGGCCTCCAGCCGCGGCACCAACTCCAGCCGCCCCTGCAGCGCGGCATTTTCGCTGCGCGCGTTGGCCAGCGCCTCGGCGAACTGCTCGGCGCGGTTTTCGTGAACCTGACGAGACTGCTTTTGCACCTCGACCTCGTTGCGCCAGCGCTCTGCTTCGGACCGTTCCTTCTCTACTTGCGGTCGCAACTCGGTCACCCCGCGGCGGTACGCGTAGCGCCAGGCGATTGCCAGACCTCCCGCGATCAATGCGAGCAGCAACAGCAGGGCCAGGCTGGGATAGCCGGAAAGCAGGTCGCGAATTAGTTGGTCAAGGTTTTGCATCGGGCGATTGGGCCAGTCTAGCGAGTTGGGTGCAAGCGTCCGCGCCTGCGGGCGGAAGGATGATCGCAGTCCGACTCATGATCTGAGACACCCGCTTCGCTGACTGCGAACTGACCGAGGCGGCGACAAGGGTGAAAAGCGGTGGGGGCCATAGGGCCTTTTCGCTATAGTTCTCGCTTGTCTGTCCAGAGGGTATCGCCATCGCCGCTTTCAGCGCCGCGCGCTTTGCCGAGTGCGCGCAAGCCATCGCCGAACAGGCCGCCGATTTGGCCGCCAAGGGCTGGATTCCGGCCACCAGCGGCAATTTCTCGCTGCGGATGGACGCCGACCACGTTGCCGTGACCGCCTCCGGCTGCAACAAGGCCTGCCTGACTCCGCAGGAAATCCTGGTGGTGGATCTGCAGGGCAAGCCGCTGTCCGCGGTGGGCAAGCCGTCGGCGGAAACCGAGCTGCATACCCAGATCTACCGTCGTTTCCCGCAGATCGGCGCGGTTCTGCATACCCACTCGCTGAACCAGACCCTGGCCTCGCGGGTATTTGCCGCGGATGGCCGACTGGAGATCGCCGGCTATGAGCTGCTGAAGGCCTTCTCCGGCTACGCCACCCACGAAGATCACATCGTGATCCCGGTGTTTGCCAACAGCCAGGATATGGGCGAGCTGGGGTCGGCGATCGATCGTTATCTGGCGCATCGGCCGATCTCTCACGCCTATCTGATCGATGGGCACGGTGCATATGCCTGGGGTGCCACCATGGCCGATGCCAGGCGTCATCTGGATGCGCTGGAATTTCTGCTGACCTGCGAATTGGAATTGAGGAAGCTCAGATGAGTCGTCTGCGTATTTATCCCGAGAGCGACCCCGCTTCGACCCAGGTGGAAACCGACAGCGGCGAGCAGATCGCGACCCTGCTCGCCGGTGTGGGAGTGCGCTTCGAACGGTGGCCTACCTATGCGGCGGTATCTGCCGGCGCCAGTCAGGAGTCCGTGCTGTCGGCCTATGCCGAACCGGTGGCCCGACTGCAGCGCGAGGGTGGCTATCAGGCGGTGGATGTGGTCAGCCTGCAGCCGGACCACCCGCAGCGCGCGGAATTCAGACAGAAGTTCCTCAATGAACATACCCATGCCGAGGACGAAGTGCGCTTCTTCGTCGACGGCCAGGGGCTGTTCAGTCTGCACATCGACGGTCAGGTCTACGAGGTGCTGTGCCAGCGCGGCGACCTGATCTCGGTGCCGGCCGGCACCCGACACTGGTTCGACATGGGTCCCGCACCGCAGTTCGTGGCGATACGCCTGTTCACCAATCCGGAAGGATGGGTGGCCCAGTTCACCGGCAGCGACATTGCCGAGCGCTTTCCGAGGCTGGCGGCATGACGGTCAAGGCCATCGTGACTGATGTCGAGGGCACCACCAGCGACATCGACTTCGTGCACCAGTGCCTGTTTCCCTATGCGCGGGAGCGGATGCCGGCATTCATTGCCGCGCACGGTCACGACCCGGCGCTCAAGCCCTACATGGCAATGATAGTGGCGGAGACCGATCTGGCCGCAGACGACCTGGAAGGCATCGCCGAGCGCCTGCAGCACTGGATCGACGAAGATCTCAAGCACACCGCGCTGAAGGCGGTGCAGGGCATGATCTGGCGGGAGGGGTTCGAGCAGGAGGTGTTTCGCGCCCACGTTTATCCTGACGCGGTACACCATCTGCGCCGCTGGCACGAGGCCGGACTGCCGCTCTATGTCTACTCCTCGGGCTCTATTGCTGCCCAGCAGCTGTATTTCCGCCATTCGGCGGCGGGTGACCTCTCCGGCCTGTTCAGCGGGCACTACGACACCACCATTGGCGGCAAGCGCCAGGCGGAGTCCTACCGCAAGATTGCTGCCGACCTGGGCATGAAAGCCGGGGAGATACTGTTCCTGTCGGACATTGAGGCCGAATTGGATGCGGCCAGCGAAGCCGGCTGGCAGACCACCCAGATTGTCCGCGAAGGGACCCTGGCCAGCGCGCGCCACCGGCAGGCCACCGATTTTGGCGGGGTTGCGCTCGATCCCAGCTGAGCATGGGTCCCATTCATCGGGGCGGCCGATTGATGCGGTTCGCTGCGCTCACCACATCCTACGGTTGAGATCATGAGTGCCTGCGGCTCATGGGTAGGATGCGGTGAGGGACGAACCGCATCGCTGGCATGGCAACTACACCCCCACTTAGCCTAGGGTCCCATCCATCGGGACCGCCGATTGATGCGGTTCGCTGTGCTCACCACATCCTGCGGTTGTGCTGATGATTGCCTGCGGCTGCTGCGCAGGATGCGATGAGGGACCGACTGCATCGCTGGCGCTGGCGACTGGACCCCCAGCTGAGCGTGGGTCCCACGTATCGGGCAGCCGATTGATGCGGTTCGCTGCGCTCACCACATCCTGCGCTTGTGCTCATGATTGCCTGCGGCTCATGCGTGGGACGCAGTGAGGGAGGATCCGCATTGTCGCGGCTAGGCTGAAAGGCACTCGCGATCGTTGCCGATCGGTCGATAATGGGGCCACCCGGGACCGCACGACGACTCGATGAAGGCTTTTTTGACAACGCTCTGGCTGGGCTTGCGGCTTTGCCTGGTCCTGCAGCTGCCTGCCGGGCGACAGATTCGACCGAGCGCACAGTTCTGGCCGTTGCTGGCACTGCAGGCATTGAGTTCAATCGCAATTGCCTGGTTTTACGCGGTGGATGGCGCGGACTTCGATCCGATGGGTTTGCAGGGCGACGGATTTCTGGCGCTGCTCACCCTGGCCAGCGCGGTGGCGGCCGCGACGCTGCTGCGGCGGCCGGTGGTGGCCTGGTCGCTGGCGGTACTGTGGCTGGCAGCTGGGCTGTGGCTGAGCTGGATCTGGGTGTTGCTGGAATGGATGCTGAGCCTGTCCGGCCTGGCACTGGCAGACTATCCACTGGCGATCCGGCTGGCGCTGTTGCTGTGGTGGTCGGCGATCGTTTGGCGAACGCTGGGCCCCGTCGCGCCAGGCCGACCGCTGTTCAGGAGTTGGGTTGCCCTGACCGCAGCGCTGGTGAGCGCGGCGCCGGCGCTGTTTCTGCCGCTCAGCGGCTATTTCGTACTGTCGGATCCGGGATCGATTTCCGCCCAGGCGGCCCCTGAAGAAATCAACTGGGCGCCGCGCTGGCCGTTGCGGCGTACCCCCGAGCAGCTACTCGCCGCGCAGCTGCCGATGGTGGATGAGGCGCTTGCGGGACTGCGGCCGCAGGACCCGAACAAGGTCGACGCCTATCTGCTGGCCTTCGGCGGTGACGGCTCCGAGGGCGTCTTCCGTAACGAGATCGAGTATTCGCAGGCGCTGTTTGCCCAGCGCTTCGGGATGAACGGGCAAACCCTGGGCCTGCTCAACTCACCCGGCACCGCCGGAGGCGTGCCGCTGGCCAGCCTGAGCAACCTGCGAGCGGCACTCAAGGGCCTTGGTCAGGTGATGGATCGTGATCAGGATCTGCTGTTCCTGTTTCTGACCAGTCACGGCAGCGCCGATCACCAGCTCTACGTCGATCTGCTGGGGCTGCCGCTGGATCAGATCGATCCGGAGCAGTTGAAGGAGGCGATCAACGACAGCGGGATCGTGTGGAAGGTGGTGGTGGTGTCTGCCTGCTATTCCGGTGGCTTTGTGGAAGCACTGTCGGACAGCACAACGCTGGTGATCACCGCGGCCAGGGCGGATCGGCCTTCGTTTGGCTGCGGTGTCGATTCGGACTTCACCTATTTCGGCCGCGCGTTGCTGGTGGACGCCCTCAATCAGACCGCCGACTGGCTGGTCGCATTCGATCTCGCCCGCGAGCGCGTTGCGCAGCGCGAAGCGGAGGAGGAGCTTGATCCTTCCGAACCGCAGATCGCGAGCACCGCACTGATCGAGGCCAAGCTGCAGGCCTGGCAGGCGCAGCTGCAGCCAGGGCCTGCGGTGCCCCTGGCGGTGGCGAGCAGCGACCGCGAAGATCCGGATCGCGCAAGCGACTAACTGATTTGTGGTCTGCGACAAGCATCGTGAGCGGGAGCGTGCGGGCCAGACGCGCGCGGTCCAGCTGACCTCCAGGCGGTACCTCAACGCGAGGTTGCGAGACTTTGGACCGCGGGCATCCGGCCTGCATGCGTGTCCCCGGGAAGATTAGCCACAGGACCTGGGGGCCGAGGCTCCTGCAATTCGATCTGCGCGCTTGTCCGGATATCCTGCTGCACGACGCAGCGCGCAGCTTCTTCCTGCATGCGCGACTCCCTGGCACCGGTTCAAACGCGCGGCAGAGGCTGTTCCTGACGGCGATAGCGGGCGGGGCTAATCCCGCAGTGCTGCCTGAATGCACGGGAGAAGTTGGCGACATCGCCATAGCCCAGATTCAGCGCGATCTCGGTCAGCGACAGCTGGTTCTGAATCAGTAGCGCGCGTGCTCTCGCGATTCGCTCTTCCAGCGCGATCTGGCGAAAGCTGGCGCCCTCCTGGTGCAACTTGCGATGCAGGCTGCGAGTGGACAGGTTGAGCAATGCGGCCAGTTCGCCCTGCTTTGGCAAATGATCGTCGGCTTGTCGAATCATCAGCCTGATCCAGTGCGAGAGTGATCCGGCGCTGGTCAGCTGAGCCAACAGCTGCTCGCAGCGTCGGCGCGCGCGGCTCAAGCCGTTCGGGTCGGACAATCGCAGCGGTTGGTCGCCCACAGTGGCGGGCAGGGTCCAGATCAGCGAGGAATCTGCCGGGTCCAGCGACTGGATGCGGGTGGAATGCAGCTGGGCGTAGGGATGTCCCGGCGACAGCCACTCCGCCGGCAGCCAGAGCGTCCCCGCAGGAGGCCGACCCATCAGCAAGCTCATCTCCTGGTGAACGCCAGCGATGATCGCTTCACCGTGCAGGCGTTCCAGCGTTGCCGGCAGCTGCGCTACTGGTTTCCAGCGCAGGATCAGATGCTCGCCTTCGGACCCGACAGACATGCTGTAGACCGCGGTGAGCAGACGCCAATAGCGGGCAGCCAGGCGCATCGCGTCAGCTAGCGTTGCCGAACTCAGCAGCGCGTAGCCGATGACCTGATGATCGCTGGGCCGCAGGCTGCGACCCAGCGCGAAACCCAGATGGGGTTCGGCACACAGTGCTTGGGAGGCCTCTACCAGCGCGGCTGCTTCGCGCAACGAGAGCCATTCCGATTGCAGCCGTTCTCCGGGGATTCCCGCCCTTCGCAGGACCTGTGTCCGGGTGGTGTTGCGGGATTCCAGCTGATCGAGCAGGCGAAGGTAGTAACGGGTGGGGACCAGCAAATCGGCGGTGCTCTGTGAGCGGATTCCGGTTTGGGTATCGCTGGCCTTCATCTTCACCAGGGTGCAAGCGCCTCGTTCGGATCGCTGTGGCTGAAAATGACAAGAATAGCGCGGCGCGATCGCTGAAAGTACGGTCACACCCGATCAGGAGCGCGCCATGTCCGCCGTCCTTGCAGAAAAACCCGAAGCCCCCGCCGGGGCCTGGCGCGACCAGCGTCGCTGGCTGTGGTGGAGCGCCCTGATCGTACCGCTGCTGCCCTTCGTCGCCTTTGCCCTGTCGCGCTGGGTTCACAGCGACTGGATCTGGTGGATCGGTCCGGTAGTGCTTTACGGAGTGATCCCGGTGCTCGACCATCTGATCGGGACCGACCGGGCCAATCCGCCGGAATCGGCGGTGGCAGCACTGGCGCACGATCCCTACTACCACCGCCTGATCCGGCTGTTCCTGGTGGTGCAGTACGCGGCGCTGCTGCTGGGTGCCTGGGTTGCAGTCTCCGGCGGCCTGGGCTGGATCGGGCTGATCGGTCTGGTGCTGACCATCGGTATCGTCAGCGGCGGCGGGATCAATGCGGCGCATGAGCTGGGCCATCAGCGCGGCGGCGCATTGCTGGCCAAGATCGCGCTGGCGCCCTCTGCCTACGGTCATTTCCTGGTCGAACACAATCGCGGTCACCACGTTCGGGTGGCGACCCCGGAAGACCCGGCCAGCGCGCGTCTGGGTGAGTCCTATTGGCGCTTCCTGCCTCGCACGCTGGTTGGCTCGCTGAAATCAGCCTGGGCGCTGGAGAAAGCGCGGCTGGCGAAGTCGGGAAAGTCTGCGTGGCATCCGACCAATGAACTGCTGCAGGCCTGGGGGCTCAGCGTGGCTCTGTTCCTCGGTCTGTCGCTGGTCTTCGGCTGGGCAGTGCTGCCCTTCCTGTTGCTGCAGGCGGCCTACGGCGCCTCGCTGCTGGAAACGGTGAACTACATCGAACACTACGGCCTGTTGCGCCAGCGTGATGGCAACGGGCGCTACGAGCGCTGTCGACCGGAGCATTCCTGGAACAGCAATCATCTGGTCACCAACCTGATGCTTTACCAGCTGCAGCGGCACTCGGACCATCATGCGCATCCGACCCGCCCCTATCAGGCGCTGCGCCACTTCGATCACAGTCCGCAACTGCCAGCCGGTTACGCCGCGCTGGTGCCGATCGCCTATCTGACCCCGCTCTGGTATCGGCTGATGAACCAACGCGTTCTGGCCCATTACGACCACGACCTGAGCCGCTGCAACGTTCAGCCCGGCTATCGCCCGGCGAGCAGCTGAGCCCGCAGGTCGGTGGGCCAGCACCTCAGGGCGCGATCAGGAAGCGCGCGCCCACCTCGGCTGAATAGAGCCAGTTGGCCGGCAGCAGGGTGGTGAGCAGCGCACCCAGCGCGGTATGGGCAGCGACCAGCGGTGCCCAGCTGTGATGGCGCCGGTAGTGCGTGGACCACCACAGACCGGCGACCAGACACAACAGCATCAGGCTGAAGTTGGGCGTGTGCATCAAGGCGAAGGCCGCGGCCGCTGGGAGTGCGTGGAGCAGGCCTCTGCCTGAACCGTTCAGCGCGGGGAACAGCAGGCGCTGCAGCAAGGTCTGCTGTAGCGCAGCCCAGACCAGATAGCGCAGCAAATCGCCTGTCTGCGGCGGGCTGCGCAAGGCCTGCTGGCTGCCCAGGTGGATCAGCCAGGCGACCAGCAAGGTCAATGCCACGCCTACGCCCACATCTCCCCAGGCGCGTGCCGATCCCAGCCAGCGATGCGCATTCGGCGGGAGATCAACTCGAGCGAAGGCGATCGCCAGACTGATCGCGCTGATTGCCAGCGCCGACCAGGCCATGGGAAGGGTACTTTCACCCAGACCGTTGGTTGCCAGCAGCACCAGCGGACCCGCCAGGGTGAGCCAGATCTGCCAGCGCAGCGATCCCCGGGATGCTCCCAGGAGCAAGGCAAGGCTTGCCAGGGCGACTCCCAGATAGCCCGGCCAGCGCCGATCCAGTGGCGCCTCGATACCTTCTCCTGGTGGCGGCTGTTCGGGCCAAAGTTCCAGATCGGCGTGCTTTCGACGTTGATCGCGCTCGATCAACACCGACTCGGGTCGACGCCAGAGAATTTGCAGGCTACCGGCATCGGCCCAGGCCGCGGATGCCGGTTCACCCTCGGCCAGGACGAAACGCAGATTGGCCAGGCGAAGCTCGATCTGACGGTCAGCCACTGGAACCAGCCGAAACTCGCAGACTCCCCCGCCTTCGCTCCAGTTGCGTTCGCTGCCGGCTTCCGGGTCGGCGCTGTGCCAGGCCAGCGCGGCAAGATTGACCCGCAGCGTCTGCGGACCAGGCGGCAGCGCCAGT
This sequence comes from Lysobacterales bacterium, assembly GCA_020442775.1. Taxonomy (GTDB): domain Bacteria; phylum Pseudomonadota; class Gammaproteobacteria; order Xanthomonadales; family SZUA-5; genus SZUA-5. The sequence goes on from JAGRJL010000192.1 coordinate 8,243, forward strand.
TCGGCGATTCGCTGCTCGCCGCCGGCAGTGGGGGAGTGCACCAGGGCCAGGGTCAACGGGGCGCTGGCGTCGGTCCCCAGCAACAGTTGCGAAAAGCGCTGCCCGTCCAGGCAACGCCCGTCAAAACCAATCGGCAGGTTGGCCGGCCCCGGGCCGAATTGCAGATGTACCCCGTCCGCATCGAAACGCTGGGATTGCACGTCCAGCACCCGACTGCCGATCAGGTCGTTGGCATCGGTCAGCGGAAACTGCAGCTGGCTTTGACCCTGTTGGTGCCAGTGCCGGTCCAGCGTCGCCCGGTCATGCAGATGCAGCCACAGCGCCAGAGTGGCCATCGCCCAGCCGACGGTCACCACCAGCAGCAGGCTCAGGCTGGCCTTGATCCGTTCCACGGCTGCAGGCAGGCGCTTGTCGCAATCAGACGCTCAATTGGTCGATCTTTGCGGCCATCACGAAATCGTTGCGCGAGAGCCCGCCGACGTCGTGGGTGCACAAATGGACCACCACGTATCCCCAGCCCAGTGCCAGGTCGGGATGATGTCCCTGCGCCTCGGCAATCTCGCCCAATTGATTGGTGAAGGCCAGGGCATCGACGAAGTTGGCAAAGCTGTAGCGACGCTGCAGGCGGCCCTCGGCGTCGGTTCCCCAGGCCGGGAGCTGGCCCAACAGCACGCCTATGGCGCTTTCGCCGAGCTTGTGCTCAGGACCTGACAAGGATTGGCATTGTTCGTCCGCGAGGGTACTCATGAGGATCCTTCAGCCACGCAAAAACATGAAGGTTACCCCAATTGCAGGCAGAGCGAGGGTCAGACGGAGCCAAGGTCCTTGCTATGCTTGTGGGCCGTTCTGATGCCACTGGCGATACATGATCCGCATAGAAGCTGCTGCCCGCGACTACTTTCTCAAGCTGCTGGCCGAACACGACGTTGAAGGCACCGGGGTACGGATGCGCGCGATGGCGCCGGGGACCCCCAAGGCCGACTGCCGACTGGAGTTCTGCGAGCCAGAAGACGTCGACGATATGGATTGGGAGATTGAATGCGAGGGCTTCAGCGTCTTCGTGGATCAAGCCAGCGCACCCTTTCTGGACGGCGCAGAGGTGAACTTCGAGGCCGACGGAATGCAGGGCCGGATGGTGATCAAGGCGCCCAAGCTGAAGGGCGTTCCGCCCGGCTCGGATGCTGGTCTGGTCGAGCGCGTGCAGTACGTGATTGATACCGAAGTCAATCCGCAGGTGGCCAGTCATGGCGGCCGGGTGAGCCTGGTGGAGGTCGATGCCCAGGGCGTGGTGGTGTTGCGCTTCGGCGGTGGTTGTCAGGGCTGCGGCATGGTCGGCGTCACCCTCCGTGAGGGGGTCGAGAAGACCCTGCGCCAGCGCGTCCCCGAAGTGACGGCAGTGGTCGACGCGACCGACCACCAGAGCGGTGTGGCGCCGTATTACAAGCGTGGCGAGGATGGACATTCACCGGTCTGATCAGCGCTGGTTGGCGGGTTCG
>JAGRJL010000192.1:9815-18849 GCA_020442775.1 Lysobacterales bacterium
TGGACGGTTCGGTCGGCCGCAGTCGTTCGCCTACCGGCGGGCGCTGTCCCGTCAAGGCCCCATTTGTCGTGTTTGCATCGGCATAGGGGATTTGCTCCCAATGGATTTCGCGCAGGAGAACTTTCATGAGTAGATTGATTCAAAACGTGGTCGCTGCAAGCTTGCTGGCGGGGTCGATGGCGGCAATGGCGGCCGACAAGCCGGTCGTTGCGGTGACCGAGTTCACCAACCAATCCGGCGCGGGATGGTGGCGAGGCGGCGTCGGCTATGAGCTGGCCGACATGCTGACCAATGAACTGGCCGGCACGCGCGCCTTCCGGGTGGTGGAGCGCGACCAGTTGCGCGCGGTCCTGGACGAGCAGAATCTGGCTGCTTCGGGGCGAGTGGCTCCCGGTGAGGGTGCGCAGATCGGGCAGCTGACCGGTGCGCAGTTCCTGGTGACCGGGATTGTGAGTGCCTACGAGGAGCAGACTTCCAGCACCGGTGGCGGGATCAGCTTCGGCGGCGTATCGGTGGGCGGCAAGAGTTCCAAGGCCTACCTGGCCATCGACCTGCGAGTGATCGATACCACCACCGGTGAAGTCGCCTACACCCGGACGGTGGAAGGCACCAGCAAGGGTGGCGGAATGAGTCTGGGGGTCAGCCGCGGTGGCTTTGGCGGCAGTCTGGCCAGCGAGAAGAACACCCCGGCCGGCAAGGCGATTCGCGCTGCGCTGATAGAGGCGACCGATTATCTGGAGTGCGTGATGGTGACCCAGTCCAATCGCTGCCTCAACAAGTATGACGCGCGCGACGACGCGCGCCGCGAGCGCACTCGCGAGGCGCTGGATCTCGACTAGCACTCATCGCATTTCGCGTAGGGGCCGGTGCGAGTAATCGCGCCGGCTTTTTTTTGGCCAGAACTCGAGCGGCTTCGATGCGCGGTCGCCGAGCGGGCGCGAATGCTGATCTGATGCGCTGAAAGCAATGAAGGAACTCCGTCTGCAAGTGGGGTCCTGCGATGCCTCGGCCGGGACGACCCAACCGGCCAGGCCGGTCTAGAACCTGGGAACAAACAAGCAACGCGGCCTTCCCGCGAAGCAACGCGCGAGGCAGCGACAGATCGGTGATCGAACGAGCGCCAGGTGTCATCGGCGGCCCTCTATGCGCCATCAGATTGCGGGCGTAGACTGCGTTCGCAAATCTGGGAGTTCGGCGCGATGAAGGGTCACGAGGGTGGCGTTTTGGGTCGTTGGGCGAGCACGAAGATCCCCGTGCTTTTCGGATTCTGGCTGGCGCTGATGGCGCACCCGTGCCTTGCCGCCGTGCCTTCGCTGAGCAACGGTCGGTCCGAAGTTTCCGGCCAAATCGCGGAGCCTTTGCGTGCCGCCGTACAACACCGTCGTGCTCTGGCAACTGCCGCGCGGCAACCGCCGCATGCCTCTTCGGCGAGCGCTTCAGTGCGCCCAGCGGCGGCGTTCCGGCCGCCCAAGCTGGCCATGCCGATCGAGCGGCCACCGTCGCTGAACCCTGCGCTGTTTGGCGTGCCGGGCGGCTGCAATGGAACGATCTACAGCATCGTTGTTGCACCTTCCGGGCTGGTCTATATGGGCGGCGACTTCTCCGTCTGCGCACAGACCGAGGCGGCCAGGGTGGTCGCCTACGAGCCCCGCACCAAGCAGTTCCTGCCGCTGGGCGTTGACGCGGCCAACGGGATCAGTGGCGATATCTTCGGCGGCGTATACGCGCTGGCGCTCGATGGAGACAATCTGCTGGTCGGCGGTGGCTTCAGCCAGGCCGGTGGGGTCGCCGTTCACAGCCTGGCCCGTTGGGATGGAGAGCGCTGGTCGCCGATCGGTATGGCGCCGGATGATGGGGTACTGGGGCTGGTCTATGACATCAAGGTGGTGGGCGGCTCGATCTACGTCGCCGGGCTGTTCAGCAGCGCTGGAGGCCAGCCTGCCAGCCACATCGCGCGCTGGAATGGGCTGAGCTGGTTCACCTACGCGGGCGGGGTCGGCGGAGGACCTGACGCCACCACCTACGTCAACGCGGTGCTGGTTGAGGGCAACGAACTCTACGTCGGTGGGGTGTTCAGCCAGGCCGGCAACCTGCCGGCAAACAGCATCGCCCGCTGGAACGGCGGCAACTGGTCAGCGCTCGGCAACGGCGCAGACAACGGTGTCGATGGGGTGGTGTATGAGCTGACCAGATTCAATGGTGAGTTGATAGTGGCGGGCGCCTTTCAGCGTGCCGGTCCGCTTCCCGCCAACAGCATCGCTTCGTGGAATGGCAGTGGCTGGGGTCTGCTCGGGTCGCTCGAGGCAAACGGGATGAGCGGTGCGGCCATCGCCGTTCGGGTCAGCGGCAGCCAGCTGTTTGTTGGCGGGAACTTTGGAGATGCTGCCGGCGTGCCTGCCAGCAACATCGCTCGCTGGGACGGTAGCCGCTGGTCGGGACTGGGCGAGGGAGAGGGCAACGGGGTCAATAATACCGTGTGGTCCCTGGGCGGCAGCGCACAGGCGCTCTACGCTGGCGGTCAGTTCGATCTTGCAGGTGGCCAGTCCGCCAATGCGGCGGCGCTATGGAACGGCAGTGCTTGGTCTGCGCTGGAAGAGAACGAAGGCACCGGTCTGAACAATCAGGTGTTCGCGCTGGCGGTGGTCGACGGTGAGCTGAAGGCCGGCGGCGGCTTTACCCGAGCCGGAGACCGGATCGCCAATCGCGTCGCCAGCTGGAACGGGAGTCGCTGGGCGTCGTTGGGCGAGGGCGAGGCCAACGGGGTCTCCGACGGCGTGCTGGCCCTGGCCAGTTACGCCGGCGAGCTGTATGCCGGCGGTGCCTTCCAGCAGGCCGGCGGGCAGCCGGTCGGTCAGATCGCCCGCTGGAACGGCCTTCGCTGGGCCGATGTGGGTGGCAGCCTCGATCAGAACGCGCTGGTTTTCGCCCTCACCACGATTGATGGAGCGCTCTACGCCGGCGGCGATTTCCGTAGCGTGGGCGGGGTGTCCGCAAACAAGATTGCGCGCTGGAACGGTCAACAGTGGACGGCGCTGGGGGTGGGGTCCGCCAATGGCGTCAGCATCGACGAGTTCATCGCTGTGTACGCGATTCACCAGCACGATGGCGCGATCTTTGTCGGCGGCAGCTTCACCGAGGCCGGCGGACAGAGCGCCCACTACATCGCTCGCTGGGACGGCAGCAGCTGGTCGCCACTGGGGTCCGCGGAAGTGAACGGGACCAATAATCCGGTGCACGCGCTGGCCAGTTACCAGGGAACGTTGTACGTGGGCGGGGCCTTTAGCACCGCGGGCGGCACCGACATCGAAGGCATTGCGCGCTGGACCGGTAGCCAGTTCGAGCCGGTGGGCGGCGGCATTGCCGGACTGGTGCTGGCCATGGTGGTCGCCGGGGATGAGCTCTACGTGGGCGGAAGTTTCTCGGCGGTCGACGGCCAGCCGGCCAATGGCCTGGCGCGCTGGAACGGGCAGCGCTGGGAGGGCCTGGCAGTCGATGCACCGCCGCAGATCGTTCGCGCACTGGCGGCCGACGGTACTTCGCTGTACGCCGGCGGTGCCGGTCTGAGCCAGACTCCGCTGCCGGAGTTGCTCAGCCGTGGTCCGGGTGGCGCAGCCGCTGACGGCAGCAGTGAACGGCCGGTGCTGTCGGGTTCGGGACGTTTTGTCGCCTTCGCCTCGGCCGCCGGCAACCTGGTTGGCGGCGACGACAATCCGGGCAGCGATATCTTCCTGCGCGACGCTGCAACCGGCGCACTGGAGCGAGTCAGCCTTTCGCTGCTGAACAAGGGCGCAGGAGCGGAATCCTTCAGTGCGCCGGCCATCAACGCCGACGGTTCGGCGCTGGCGTTTGCAGGATCCTCCGGTCAGCTATACGGCCGTTTTGGCGGTCTGGGTCGGGTGCTGAGTCAGAGTGCCGGCGGTGTCCCGGGCGACGGCCCCTCTGCCAGCGTGCAGCTGTCGTCGAGCGGGCAGACCGCGGTGTTCGAGTCCCAGGCGAGCAATCTGCTCGCCAGCAGCGACGGCAATGGCGCGGTCAGCGATGTCTTTGCCGTCGATACCGTCGGCGGCACGGTCAACCTGGTTTCGATCTCACCACTCGGGCTGCCGGCGGACGGACCCAGTTACGCGCCCTGGGTGGCGGCAGACGGGCAGACAGTCGCGTTCATTACGCGTGCCGGCAATCTGGTTGATGACAGCAGTGCTCGGGTCGACAAGGGCGGCAGAGTCGCACAGGCCCTGCTCTCCACCAATGCCGGTCTGGGCCGCAGCGGCACCTACCTCAGCCGCAATCTGAGCACCGGTAGCCTGGGGGATGGCGACAGCCGCAACGTGCGGGTCACCCCGGATGGCCGCTTCGGCGTATTCGAATCCGACGCCGGCAACCTGATCAGCGGGGACACCAACGGTGCCAGCGACATCTACTGGTTCGAGATAGCCAACCGTCAGGTGCAGCGCCTGGAGCGGGTCTCAACTTCCCGTTATGGGCTGGAGGGCAACGGTCCGAGCTATAACCCCTCGGTCTCCGATGATGGCCAGTACGTCAGTTTCCAGACCGAGGCCAGCAACCTGGTGGAACTGGACCAAAATGGGCGTGCAGACATCGTCGTAAAGTGGCTGGTGACCGGCGAACTGCTGCGGCTTTCGCGGACCACCGATGGTCAGCAGCCAAACGGTGACTCAAGCACCCCGGCGCTCAGCGGCGACGGCAGCACGGTCGCCTTCGCCTCGCTGGCCAGCAACCTCGCCGCTGGGGACAACAATGGCCTGGGGGATGTGTTCGCGGCACGTCTGCGCGAGGCCGCCGGTCCGGCGATCGTGGCCGGCGCCAGCAACTACAGCTATACCTGGTGGAACCCGGCTGAGCCCGGCTGGGGCTTCAACCTGCAGCATCAGGGTCAGCTGCTGTATGGCACCTGGTATACCTATGCCGAAGATGGTCGGGTGATGTTCCTTACCGTGGAGGCGATCGCCCAGCCTGATGGCAGCTTTTCCGGACCGATTTATCGGGTGGCGGGTACGCCTTTTCAGCTGATCGACGGCAGCTCCGCGGTGACCGCGGTGAACGCGGTCGGTCAGGCCAGCATGCGCTTCGCCGCTGCCGATCAGCTGACCCTGCAATACACCGTGTTCGGTGCTGCCCAGACTCGCTCGCTGGTGCCCTTCAGCTTCGCGCCCAACCCACCAGTCTGCTTCAGTACCCTGGACAGCCGTGCAGGCGCGAGCAATGTGTCCGACCTGTGGTGGAATCCGGCAGAACCAGGATGGGGATTGACCCTGGCGCAGCAGGGAGAGGTGATCTTCGCGCTCTGGTACACCTATGGCGAGGGCGGGCGTGACCAGTGGCTGAGCGCGTCAGCACTGATGCGCCAGGCAGACGGCAGCTACCGTGGCGCACTGCAACGACCGGTGAGCGGCACGCCGTTGGCGGCGATCATGGGGCCGGCGACCAGCTTCCCGGTGCCGGAAGTGGGCAGCGCGGAGCTGCGTTTCAGCGATGGTCAGACCGGCAGCTTCAGCTACACGCTCGAAGGCGTCAGCCAGAGCAAGCCGATCAGGCGCTTCGTGGTGGTGTCGGACGAGCAGTTCAAGCCGGTGTGCGTGGATTGAGCACAGGAATTGGTGCCTGCCGGGCGTGTGCTCATTCCGGGTAGCGAGCGCACACCAGCGTTGCCGTCAGCGATGGCGGCAAGCGCTGGTGATGGCGGGCTCTACTCGGAACCGCCCTCGGTCGGCGCCTTGGGCTTGCGCACCCGGCGCCGCGGCGGCTTGCGTGCCGCATTCCCCTCGGCGGGCTGAGCGCGATTCGCCGACGGTCCGCCGTTGCCGGCCTCAGCGCCGTTGCCCGGACTGTCGGCGTTGCCGCGGTTAGCGCCTGCGGGACCGCCCGGGCGGCCGCGCCGACGACGGCTGCGCCCGCTGCGCTCGCCGCGTGCTTCGCCGTTGCCGCTCACATTGCCGCTGCCATTGCCGTTGCCATTACCGTCTGCGGCGGCAGGGCGGGGTCCGCGACCCTTGCCGCCAGGCCGCTTCTTGTTGCGCGACCGGCCATTCGGGCGCCCGTTGCCAGGATTGCCGGCGTTTCCATCCACCGGAGGCCACACCGGCTGCCAGACATCAGCACCGGGGCGCTGAAAGTGCTGATTGCCCAGGTGCGTTTCGCCCGCAGCTATGCTGTTGCCGCGATTGTCGTCGGCTTCGTTAAAGGGTCGATCGTCGTGGGAGCTGACGCCGTGGGCGTAATCCATGGGGCCGTGAAACTCGGTCTGCCGCTTGCCGCGTCCGCCCTGCCCGGGCCCTCTGGCCTGGCCACCGCGGCCGCGTCGGGCGCCATCGGGCTGACCTTGTCCGCGTCCGCCCGCGGCATTGCGCTGACCGCCACCGGTCTTGCGCGCTGACGGGGCGCGTTCGCGCTGGCCCGGCTGACCGGCAACCCGTTGGCCGCGGCCACGGCGACCGCGACCGCGACGCGGCGAATCGTTGTCGCTGGGACGACCCTGGCCTAGCGAGAACTCATCGGCATCCACTGCGGCCTGAGGGCCGCGCAGCGGGCCATGGCGGCGGCCACCATTGTCCTTCTGCTTCTCCATCTCCAGGCGTTCACGACGGCGCAGGTGCGCTTCCAGTTCGGCAATCAGCTGCGCACCCTTGGTCTCCATGCCGGCCGCTTCGGCCAACTCGGTTGCCTGCTCCGGGCTCATGGTTTCGTAGTTGCCGCGCATCAGCGTCTTGGGCAACTCCACGGTACCGTAGCGGGTGCGCTTGAGCCGGCCCACTTCCATGCCGAGCGCCGCAAACATCCGGCGTACTTCGCGGTTGCGGCCTTCGCGCAGGCTGATCTTGAACAGCGCGTTGTGGCCGCTGGCGCCAATCAGCTCGACCTGCTCGAACTGCGCTGGTCCATCTTCCAGCTCGATTGGCTGACGAAGCCGCTCAACGATGGCCGGCAGATTCTCCGGATCGTCGACGAAGGCGCGGGCAACGTATTCCCGCTCCATCTCCCCCGAGGGGTGCATCAGCAGGTTGGCGAGATCGCCATCGGTGGTGAACAGCAGCAGCCCGGTGGTGTTGAAATCCAGCCTGCCGACGGCAATCCAGCGAGCGCCCTTGAGGAAAGGCAGTCGCTCGAACACGGTGGGTCGTCCTTCGGGATCGACCCGGGCGGTGAGCTCGCCTTCGGGCTTGTGATACATCAGCACTTGCCCCAGGCGTCCCGGCGCGGCGCGAATGATCAGCTTCTTGCTGTCGATTTCGACGCGGTCGCCGGGCTTGACCACCGAGCCCAGCTCGGCAGGGTTGCCATTGAGCTGGACTTCTCCCTGCAGGATCCGTTCCTCCAGCTTGCGTCTGGAGCCGAAGCCGGAGGTGGCCAGGACCTTGTGCAGACGCTCGGTGTTGCCGTCGGAGCGCAGTTTCAGCGTAGTGATGGGGGCTTGTTCTGACATCGGTGTTCCTACAGTGGTTCCGTACTTTGCGGTGACGGATCGGACCCGGCGGTGTCCGCATCGGCGGCAATCGGGTCGGTTTGGGGGGACGCTGCGGGCGCAGCGCTAGAGCCGGACTGTTGGTCGGGCCCGCCCGGGAAAACGAACTCGGGTTCCAGTTGATCGAGATCGCGGATCTCGGCCAGGGTCGGTAGTTCGTCCAAGGATTTGAGGTTGAAATAGTCCAGAAAGGCTTTGGTGGTTCCGTATAGCGACGGCCGGCCGGGCACATCACGCTGTCCCAGTACCCGGATCCATTCGCGCTCTTCCAGGGTCTTGACGATGCTCTGGGAGACGCTGACGCCGCGCACCGCTTCGATTTCACCGCGGGTGATCGGCTGTCTGTAGGCGATCAGGGCCAGGGTCTCGAGCAAGGCACGCGAGTAGCGACTCTGGCGCTCAGTCCAAAGTCGCGAGACCGGGGCGGCAAACTCGGCGCGGATCTGCATCCGGAAACCGCTGGCAACTTCCTTGAGCTCGACCCCGCGGCCGGCGCAATCGCTGTCCAGATCGGCCAGCGCTGCGCCCAGCTGGGACTGGGTGACACCCTCGTGCTCATCGAACAGCTGCGACAGCTGCGCCACCGTCAGCGGCTGTGCCGCCGCCAGCAGCGCTGCTTCCACGATTGCCTTGATGCGTGATTTTTCCAATCCGGCTAGCTCTCTGTGACCAGCGACTTGAGATAAATCGGGGCGAGGGGCTTTTCCTGGACCATCTCCAGCAGCCCGGCCTTGACCAACTCCAGCAGCGCCATGAAGCTCACCACCACGCCGCGCCTGCCCTGACTGCTTTCCAGCACATGATCGAAGCGGTGAAATGCACCGTCGGTCAACCTGGCCAGCATCTCGGTCATCCGCTGACGGATGGACAGCGGCTCCCTGGCGATCTGGTGCTGGGCGTTCAGGTCGGTCCGGCGCAGCACGTCGCGAAACGCCAGCAGCAGTTCGCGCAGGTCCACATCGGGCGGAATCAACACCCGCTGACGGTCGGGGAAATGGGCTTGCGCGATGGCTAGATCACGATCCATCCGCGGCAGGTTGTCCAGGTCCTCGGCCGCCTTCTTGAAGCGTTCGTACTCCTGCAGGCGCCTCACCAGCTCGGCCCGCGGGTCCTCTTCGGAGTCCCCTTCTTCGACCGGGCGGGGCAGCAACAGCCGCGACTTGATCTCCGCCAGGATCGCCGCCATCACCAGATACTCGGCGGCAAGGTCCAGGCGCAGCTCGCGCATCAGCTCTACATAGCCGACATATTGTTCGGCGATGCGAGCCACGGGAATATCGAGTATGTCCAGATTCTGCCTGCGAATGAGGTAAAGCAAAAGATCCAGCGGGCCTTCGAAACTCTCCAGGATTACTTCTAGGGCGTCAGGCGGAATGTAGAGATCCTGCGGCAGCTCGAAGAAGGGTTGTCCGCGAACCAGTGCCAGCGGCAGCTGTGACTGCAGGCTGCCGTCGGACGCGGTCATCGCGGCTTCCTCGTGCTGCAGGTCCGCTGTGCTCATTCCCAATCGACCTCGCCCTTGCCGCGACGAATCACCACCGGCGTGTCTCCGCA
>JAGRJL010000192.1:18908-32471 GCA_020442775.1 Lysobacterales bacterium
TTTTGGGTCAGGCGTTCGGCGACCTCATCGCTCTCCAGGCCGATCAGATCCTCATCCGGCAACAGCAGACTGGAGGTCGAGAGCGGCTCGCCCAGCGCGCGCACCAGCGCCAGCGATATCGGGTGATCAGGCACCCGCACGCCGATGGTTCGGCGCTTTTCCGAAAGCAAACGCTTGGGGACCGCTGCCGCGGCCGGCAGCAAAAAGGTGTAGGGACCCGGGGTCAGTCGCTTGATCAGCCGAAATGCGCTGTCAGACATCTTGGTGAAGTGCCCGATCTGGCGCAGCTCCGCGCAGCTCAGGGTGAAAGGGTGACGCGCATCCAGCCGCCGCATCCGACGCACCCGCTCGGCGTTGGCCACGCTGCCCAGCGACCAGCCCAGCGCGTATCCCGAATCGGTGGGATAGGCAATCAGCTGGCCCGCCGAAAGCGCCGCGATCGCCTGTTCGATCAGGCGTGCCTGCGGGTTCTGCGGATGGATGTTGAGGACGCGCATCTAGGGCTGGTCCATTAATCGCTACTGGTCAAAGGCATTCTTGACGGTGGTTGCGGTGGCCACGGGAAAGCGTCCAGCGAGCCTCGGGTCGTTGCGGTCGGCGCGTCAATCCGGCACCAAACCACCAACGCGTGGGCGAGGGCGTGCGCCCAACCAGGCTGCGAGCATTGCGTAAGTCTGCATTTCCGTCGGGTCGCATCGGCGAGAGCTGCTTCGCGAAGCACACTCGGCCCAGGGGCTGCGGGCGTGCGTTCCAGCGACAGCGCGCGCTGCGCAAGGGCAGGCAGGCTCGACGGGGAGGGCCACAGTATAGGCAGTATTGCGCGGAACTGCACTACCGGCGCGGTTTTTTGTGCCATCAGTCCCGGTTTCTCCGGGTGCCGGGCTCACTGCCTTGCCGCAAAACCGCAGCCCGAATCGGCAGACGCGATAAGATAGGGGGCTGCGTGAACTGCCTGCGGAGAGTATGCCCGATGCTGTGGATGATCCTTGGTCGCGACCGTGCCGACAGCGCTGCTGCACGAGCCGCCGCCCGACCCGCCCATCTGGAGCGGCTGCAGGCCCTGCACCAACAGGGTCGCGTGGTGCTTGCCGGCCCACTCCCAGCAGAGCCGGGAGATTCCGCTACGGGCATGGTGGGGAGTCTGATCGTGGCCGATTTTGCCGATCGCCAATCTGCTGAAGCCTGGATTTCTGCCGACCCCTACTGCACCGATCAGGTGTTCGAGCTGGTGGAAGTGCAGCCCTTCAAGCAGGTGCTGCCGTGAGCGATAGTGCGAACCGGCGACCGGCGCTGATCGAATCCATCCTGCGCGAGCACTTCGCGCCGAGTGAACTTCAGGTCATTGATGAAGGTCATTTGCACGTCGGTCATGCAGGGGCTCGCGATGGCCGCGGCCATTTCCGCGTCATCATGGTCAGCGAAGGCTTCGTCGGACTCGCACCGTTGGCCCGGCATCGCGCAGTCTATGCGGCGCTTGGTTCGCTGATGGAAAGCGACATTCATGCGCTGGCACTGAGCCTGAAGGCTCCCAACGAAGTCTGATTCCTGTGGCCGGAAAGCCCGGTCTGAAACCCATTTGAAAAGGAAGCAAGATGTACAAATCCGTGCTCTTAGCCGTGCTGCTGCTTACCCTGGGTGCCTGCAGCGCCGATCTCTCGCAACCGACCAGTGGCGGTGTGGTTTCGCTGCAGGGCAGCGCCAGCGGATTGGTGGTCAACGGCGAGCCGGTGCCGCAGGCGCTGCTTGAGGCACTCGCACGCAAGCGCGGCTGGAACCTGACTGATCCCGGTCAGCTGGCGCAGGTCAAGGAGAAGGTCGCTGAGCTGGTGGCGATGGCGCAGCAGGCGCAGACCGAGGGCCTGTTTACCGACCCGGAGATCGAGGCGGGCCTGGCCTTTGAGCGGCTGAACTACGTCGCCGGCAAGCTGCTGGAGCGTCAACAGCAGGCCAGTGCGCCCAGCGACGAGGACCTGCGCGCCGAGTTTGATCGCGAGACTGCGCTGGTCGGTGATTCCGAGTACCGCATCGGTCACATCCTGTTTGATCAAAAGGCACAGGCGGAGCAGGCCCTGGCCGAGTCGGGCAGCGAAGATTTTGATGCGTTGATGGCACGCTACCAGGACCAGTCCGGCGTCCGCGACGCGCGTGAGCTGGGTTGGGTGAAGCGCAACCAGCTGCCGGAAGTGCTGCGCGAACCGCTGGCCCAGATGGAAGTGGGGGCAGTGGCCGAGCAGGTCTTCCAGAGCGAGTTTGGCTGGCATCTGATCAAGCTCTACGAAACCCGGCCCTTCGAGGGCCCGAGTTTTGCTCAGCTCAAGGATGCTATCCGCCAATCGCTGGAGCGCAAGGTCGCCGCCGAGTATGCACGCAAGATTCGCGAAGCCGCCTCGGTTGAGGGACTCTGAGGCCACTGACTGTTGATCCGGGGCTACGCCGGGGTTGACTCACGCAGCTGACGCTTGAGCTTCTGGAGCAAGTCGCGCAATTCCTGCAAGGGTGGCGGCTGGTCGGCTGCGGATGCGAAGCGCGCTTGAAGATAGACGTCGGTAAAGGCCATGACCGTCGGCGCGGCGATCGGTATTTGAGCGCTGACCAGATGGGCGAAGCTGAGCGCGCCCATGCTGGTCGGTCGCTGCGCTCCGCGGCTGGCGACTAGCCTTTCAAACCTGGCGTATGTGCTCGCCAGCGGGGTCTGCCGTCGGCGCCATGGCGCCCACATGATCAGGCCGACCACGGCGCCGACTGCAATCACCGCTCCGACCATCACCATTGCGCGCTGTTCCCAGCCGCCAGTCAGCCCCATCTGCGCCAGCATCGATTGCTGTCGTTTGAGATCGAAAGCCAACACTGCCTGATTCCACCAGGTGCCGACTGCGTCCAGGCTCATCTTCATCCGGGTCAACCAACTGCCGGTCTCCCAACTGGGATCGGCTAGCAGCGCGGCAGCATTGGGATCCACCCGCTCCGGCGCCACCGCCGCGGTGGGGTCCACTCGCACCCAGCCGCGACCCGGCAGCATCACTTCGGCCCAGGCGTGGGCGTTGGAGTTCCGAACGATCAGAAAGCCGTCGAAGTTGTAGTAGCCGCCATGGAAGCCGGTCACCACCCGGGCCGGGATCCCGGCGGAGCGCATCATGACCACGAATGACGACGCATAGTGCTGGCAGAAACCCACCCGGAAATCGAACAGGAACTCGTCGACCCGGTGAACGGTGCCGAACTCCTGGGTTTCCAGCGAATAGTAAAAGGGCTCGTTGCGAAAATAGCGCAGCGCGCGCTGCACCAGTTGCGCCGGGTCGCCGGCGCTCTCCTGCAGCCATTGCTGAACCAGCGCCGCAGTGCGTGGGTTCAAACCCGGGGGCAGGGCCAGACCCCACTCGCGTTCGGACTGCAGATAGGCTGAGACCGGCGCCGGCGAACCCAGCGCCGAGGTGCCCTGATAGCGGAGCAGCGAGGCCACTGCATTCTCCCGCAGAACCTGGAAGTCGAGGCTGAAGTTGGCGTCAGCGTCGGTCGAAATCGGCAGGTCGGGAAGGAACAGCCAGGGCCGATCGGTGGGCTCCAGCATGACCTCGAAGCGGAGGTTGGCAGGAGGCAGCGCCGCGTCGCTTCGGTTCAGCTGTGCACCGCGCATCCAGCGAGTCTGGCCGCGCCAGGTCTCACCATCAAAGCGCCACATCACCGGCCCGCGCCAATAGAGTTCATTGGGGTCGGGGCTGGCATTGCGGAAGCGCGCGCGGAAGGCCACCCGGTCGTCGATCAGCAGGTCTGCCATTCCGCCCGGGCGCATCTGTTCGCTCAGACCGACGGTGGCTTCGTCGCTGACATCCGGCTTGCCCCATAGCGGCGCACCCAGCCGCGGGAAAAACAGCCACAGGGCCAGCGTCAGCGGCGCCGCGATGGCAATCGCTCTGGCGGTTCTGAGCGCCGCCCGACGCAAGGCGTGAACGCTCAGCGCAGATTGACCCGGATGGGCATGCAACTCGTTCAGCGCCCAGAAGCACAGCAGGGTCGGCACCAGCATGTACAGGGTGAAGCCCATGGACTGATTGAACAAAAAGCCCATCGCGATCAGGAACAGCGTGATCGTGACCACCAGCAGAGCGTCCCTGCGGCGCTCGCTCTCGGCCATCTTCAGCGCCAGCAAGCCGATCAGCATGGCGCTGCCGCCAGTCTTGCCCAATCCACCGAACTGGGTGCGGACTGCCAGCAACAGCAGGATCAGCAGCGGCAGGCGGATCCAGCCTGGCCAGGCCTTCAGTTGCTGGGTGATCAGCCAGCGGCGCAGGCCGACCACGGCGGCGGTAGCCAGCGTGAAGCTGATTGGCAACCATACTGCATGGGCCAGCAAGCACCCGACGAAGGCGATGGCGATGCGATCAAACTGATGGCGGGTCAGCGCCGGTGACTGGACTGGCGCTGGCAAGCTGGCGTCTTCCGCGGCGAGCCTTGCCATCAGCCCAGATCCTCGGCCGCGGCGACTGGCGGGCTTGACCGGGACCGATTCACCTCAACCAATCCCGTACAGCGCTAGTGCGCCCAGGCAGCGATCACGGTGGGCTGGCCCGCTGTCCGGGCCCAGGGTTTTCTCCCCGAGGACCAGCTTGTAGCGACGTTCTGCCTGCTGCGCCATCAGCACCCAGCGGGTCAGCCGCGAGAGCTTCTGTTCGGTGTCGTTGCCTGGGGCGGTCGCCAGATCAAAGACCAGATCCGGGGCGGAAGGGTGTTCCAGCGTACGCACCAGCAGCTGACCGCCGTCGCTGTCACGCTTGGCGCTGGCGCGCCAGGCGATGCGTCGGGGAGAATCGCCGCTGACATAGTCCCGCAGGCCGGCGAAGTCGTCGCCGTAGGAGCGCCGCCGGCGGAGTCCCAGGCCGTCGCCATCTTCCGGTAGCTCCGGTCGTCCCCGTTCCGGACGTGGATAGATCAGGGCGCGCGCATCCGGCCAGAAATAGCCCCAGGCGTAGAACAGGCCGAATGGCCAGACAGTGGACACTCTGACCGGGGGCAGGGATTGCCAGCCGCGCCGCTCGGCATCGATGGCGCAGGAGACGACACCCTCGTTGTCGTCGGCGAACAGCAGCAGTCCACCGCTGGCAGCGCAGTCGATTCTGACGTCGTTGCGGGGATCGCCGTCGGTGGCAAAGCGCATCCACAGATGGAGGCGGTCGCCCGCATGGCAGCTGTCCATCCGCACCTGAACCAGACTCAGCCCGTTCAGGTTGCCGAAGGTCTGGTGCATCGACACGATTGCGATGGCCACGAACAGGAAGCCAAACAGCAGCGCGCTGTTGTTGTTGAAGTTCAGTGAGCCGCCGACGATGACGATCATCACCAGCGCGTAGAAGCAGCCAAAGCGGGTCGGCAGTATGTAGATCGACTGACGACTGAGGGTGCGTGGCAACGGCGCTCGTGCGCGCCTGGAAAGCATCCGCTCCATCGCCTGATTGAAGCTGTGCAGCAGTCGTCGACGGGCGCGCGCGAAGAACACCGGGATTGGGCCCTCAAGGATTAAATGGCGGGTACCGATTCCATGATCATCTGGGCCACCTGGGCCGCCGACTCACGGCACTCGGGGGCCAGGATCAGCCGATGGCGGGCTACTGCGACGAACACCCCCTGTACATCCTCTGGCAGAGTGAACTTGCGCAGTGCCAGCGACGCATGGCAGCGCGCCGCCTGCAGCAATCCGCGGGCGCCGCGCGGAGACAGGCCGACGCGCACTCGCGGGTCCGAGCGGGTTGCGCTGGTCAGGGCAATCACATAGTCCAGCAGCGCATCATTGGCGCGCAGCTGCTGCGCGGCCTGCTGTGCCTCCAGCAGCTGCTCTCGCGAGAGCAGGGCACTGCGCTGCTCCAGCAACTCACGTCGCTCAGGGGCAGCCAAAAGCGCCTTCTCGGCTGCCGCCGACGGGTAGCCCAGGCGGATCGACATCAGGAAACGGTCCAGCTGCGATTCGGGCAGCTCGAAAGTGCCGGACTGCTCGACCGGATTCTGCGTGGCGATCACAAAAAAAGGCTGCGGCAATCGATGGGAAACGCCGTCCACGGTGACCTGCGACTCGGCCATGGCTTCGAGCAGGGCGCTTTGGGTCTTCGGGGTGCCGCGGTTGATTTCATCGGCGAGTACCAGATG
Organism: Lysobacterales bacterium; assembly: GCA_020442775.1. Taxonomy (GTDB): domain Bacteria; phylum Pseudomonadota; class Gammaproteobacteria; order Xanthomonadales; family SZUA-5; genus SZUA-5. The sequence goes on from JAGRJL010000192.1 coordinate 25,044, forward strand.
GGTGAATATCGGACCCGGCTGGAACTCGAAGCGGCCGCTGTCGCGCTGATAGACCGAGACGCCGGTCAGGTCGCTGGGCAGCAAATCGCTGGTGAACTGGATTCGCTGGCTGGACAATCCCAGGGTCACTGCCAGCGCTCGCGCCAGAGTGGTCTTGCCGACACCGGGAAGGTCCTCCAGGAGGAGGTGACCACCGGCCAGCAGGCAGGTCAGCGCGAGGCGGATCTCCGCGGACTTGCCCAGAATGATCTCGTTGATTTGCGCCTCGGCCTGGGCCAGGGCGTTGAGGTGGGCGGCGGTGGTGTTGCCGGAGACCGTCGCGCCGCTGTTCGGCGCGATGGAGGCATCGGGTTGGGCCATGCGCTGGAGTCCACGATCGATGATTGCTCCCATGGTAGGACATTGAGCGTGTGGATGGTTGCGGATTGGGCCCCGCCAGCTGCAAGGCTATCGATTCTGCGTGCAGATCCATTCCGGACCGAGTGCGATCAGGGCAGCCGCCAGCCCAATTCGCTCAGCATCCTCACCAACGCGATCAGCGGCAGACCCACCAGCGCGCTGGGGTCCTCACTCTGTACCGATTCGAACAGACTGATCCCAAGACCTTCGATCTTGAATCCGCCGGCGCAATCGGTGGCCGGCTCTGCCGCGACATAGCGCTCAACTGCTGCCGCGTCGAGCGCCCGCAGGCGACATCGGGTTTGATCCAGATGACTACTTTGACCGCTTGGACCGATGACGCAGACAGCGGTGTAAAAGGTCAGCAAGCGTCCCTGGCTGCGCAGCAGTTGTTCCCGCTGCGCCTCGACGCTGCCTGGCTTGTGCAGAATCTGTTCGCCCAATGCTGCGACCTGATCGGATCCGATGACCACCGAGTCTGGGGATCGAGACCACACCGCACTCGCCTTGGCCTGGGCCAGTCGCAGCGCGCGCATGGGTGGCGCTTCGCCATTGATCTCGGTCTCGATGACCGCCGGGTCATCGCACTCAAAGTCCAGCTGCAGCTGACCAAGGAGCGCAGCCCGGTAGCGGGATGTGGAGCCCAGCAGCAGGCGCGGCAAGGCGATACTCATCGGCCGAGGTGCGCGGTGGACGACGCCCTGACTGCAGCGCGCGGGGCCAGGAGAAGATTCATCGGCACTCGGTCGGCGCGAGCACACGACGGCACGGCGCGCCTGCGCAAGCCGCAGTTGAAGGGTGGACAATCATGCAGGCTAGTGCAGCGTCGGCTGACGCCCGTCTTCGCCCCCGGACACCGCTTGCGGCAGCGCGCTGGAGGCCTTGGCCAGTTCATCGCCGGCATCTTCGAGCTTGCGCATCTGCAGCGACAGTTTCTCCCGCGAGCGCTCAATCCCCAGCTGCGCATCATTGATCTGGCCGATCGAAGCAGTCGCTGCCTCATTTCTCAGCCACAGTCGGTGTGCCAGCAGCAGCTTCAGCGCATCGGTCACCTGATGATCGGTATCCAGCGAGCTGATCGCCGGCAAGGCGGCCGGCCCCGGCAGTTCGGCCAGAGTGGCCTTGAGCGCCCGGATGCGATCGCGACAGTCGTGCAACTCGGCCTCCAGCGCATCGGCGCTGTCCAGAAAGCGCCTGATTGAGGATTGACGGTTGCGCAGGGCCATCCATTTGACCAGCAGGACCACGAAGGCGATCGCGGTGAGGCCGAACATGGCGAGGATCCAGTACATCATCTCGTCTCTGGCAGCTGAGCGCGAACCGCCGGCTACGGTCGATTGCGCTCTCCCGGAATCCCCATGTTAGCGCCGCCGGCCTTCGCTGGGGAGGGGACGGTGCCGATTCCCGGGCAAAGGCCCGGGAAGTCTGGCGAACTGTCGCCGTGGCCGATGCGGCGATTGCGGATAACAGCCCGAAACTGCGGGCTCAACCCGGTTCCCGGCTCGCAAGATAGTCTGCGATGGGCGGGCAGAATCGATCGAAATCGACCAGAAAGGAGTCGTGCCCCATCGGCGAAGGCAGCGGACACCACTGCACCCGCGAACCGCTGTCCTGCAGACGCCGGGCCAACTCCTCCTGCTGCCACAGCGGAAACAGAAAGTCGGTGCCGACCCCCATCACCAGGGCGGTCTCGATCTGCAGATGATTGATCGCTTGCTGCATGTTGCCCTGGCCGTGCTCGGCCAGATCAAACCAGTCCATCGCGCGGGACAGATACAGATAGCAGTTCGGATCGAAAGCGGTAATGAAGCGCTCGGCGTGGGCCTGCAGATAGGATTCGATCTGAAACTCGATGCCGAAGGCCTCGCTGGGCGCGTCTTCGACCCGTTCCCGACCAAAGCGATCGCGCCACTCCTCGGGAGAGCGGTAGGTGGTCATCCCGATCTTGCGTGCCAGCCGCATCCCGGTGCTGAGATCGGCGCCGCCCCGGTAGTTGCCGTTGGCCCAGCCGCGGTCGGCACGCACCACTTCGCGCTGTAACGAACGAATCGCGATCGCGAAAGGCGCGGCGCTGGCCGCGGTGGAAATCAGGATCAGGTGGCGGCAGCGGCCTGGATACTGCGCGGCGAAGGCCAGGCAGCTCATCCCGCCCATGGAGGGCCCGATCAGCGCGGCGGGTCGCTCGATCCCCAGATGATCGAGCACCACTGCTGCGCCATGGGCGACATCCTCCAGGCTCAGTTCGGGAAAGCTCAGGCGATAGGGAGCGCCGGTCGCAGGATCATCCTCCGCCGGGCCGGTACTGCCCTTGCAACTGCCCAGCGAATTGACGCAGACAACGAACCAGCGCTCGGTGTCGATGGCCTTGCCTGGGCCAACCATCGCCTCCCACCAACCCTCCTCGGGATCCGCCACACTGCTGGCTGCGTGCGCGCCGGGCGACAGACCGGTGAGGATCAGCAGCGCGTTGCGTCTGTCCGGATCGAGCGTTCCCCAGCTTTCGAAGGCAATCCGTCCACCCCTCAACGAACCGCCGCGCCTCATCGCGAAGGGATTGGGCAATGCCGCGTATTGTGTCGCCGGCCCCATCATTTGCGCCTGTTTGTCGAAGGGGGCGGATATTGGTCCGTGTTGCGTTCAAGGGCAAGTCCGAGGGGATCAACCAACGGTGCCGTCGGGTGCAGGGACCACTGTTGGACCGTGTTTGCGCAGAACGCTCAGAGCAGGGCAGACTGAATTCATCGACAGAGACGGGCGGATGGGCAGGGTGATCGATTCCGACGAACTGCCTGGCAATTCCAGTCCGGTGCGCAGTAGTCAACTTGGTTGCGATCCGGGCGCGCCCCGGCGTCAGCGCCGCCGCGCCGCCGGCGAGGGCTATCAGCGCCCCTTTGCCGAGTACAACCTGGCCGCCTGGCAGGCGCTGCTGCGCTGGCGCGAGGATCATCCCGGACCGCTGATCCTCGACAGCGGCTGCGGGACCGGCGACAGCAGCCTGGCCCTCAACCAGCGCCATCCAGAGGCCTGGATCATCGCCGTCGACAAATCGATTGCGAGGCTCGCCCGGCGCGGACTGGGTGCTGCCGCGCCGATGCTGCATCAGCAGGCGCGCTGCTGTTTTGTGCTCGGCGACCTGGTTGATCTGTGGCGCCTGATGGCCGCTGCCGGATGGCAATTCGAGCGCCACTATCTGCTCTACCCCAATCCCTGGCCCAAGCCCGGCATGCGCCTGCGGCGATGGCCGCTGCACCCGGTATGGCCGGATCTGCTGCGACTGAGCGCGGTGGTGGAGATGCGCAGCAACTGGGAGGTGTACGCCGCGGAGTTTGTGCAGGGTCTGCAGCTGCAGGGCTGGCGCGGGCAACTCCAGCGGCTGGCTTGGCAGGCTCAGCCGCTCAGTCCCTTCGAGGCCAAGTACCAGGCCTCAGGCCACTCGCTTTGGCAGGTGGTCGGTAGCGCCGGCAGCTCAGGCTGAGCAGAGCCGAGGCCTACAGCTCCTGATCGATCACTACCTGGATCGGCCCGCTGGTCGGATTGTCCAGCCCGCCCGAGCTGCCCTGCAGGTCGCCGGCCTGGGCCTGCGCGTTGCCCGACCGTGAAATCCGCGCTTCGACCTTGATCCGCGGAAACTTGGACAGCACCATGCCCTCGACCATGCCCATGGAATCGTCCAGCCGAATCTTGAGCGGCAACGCGGCGGCACTCAGTCGCTGCACCGCCAGCGGCATCGGTGGACCGCTCTCGGCCTTGGCAAAGACGAACAGGGTGTCGGCCGGACCAGCCTTGGCGGCGAGTTGCGGGTCGAGGCTGATCTCGACGTCGATGCCGCCGCTAGCGCTCGCGCCGGCAGCGCTGGTGTCCACGCTGGCGCTGCCCTGCATCGCGGCCACCGCCGCCAGACTGGTCTCGGGCAGCGGATCCATCCCCAGCTGTGCGCGAGCAATGTTGATCTGGCCAGACAGCGCGTCGCGCGCCTGCGGGTCGCTCATAATCGCCAGCAACGGCTCCCACAGGTCCAGCGCCTGCTGGTACTCGCCACCCTGGGTGCGCGCGAATCCGGCCAGCCATAGCGCCCGCTGATTCTGCGGATCCTGGCTGAGCACCTGATCCAGCAGCCGCGCGGGCTCACCCAGCAGGGAGCGCGGGTTGGAGGCCAGACCCAGACTTTCGGCGTATTCGACGGTGACTTCCAGATCCTCCGGACGACTGTCCAGAACCCGCTTGTAGGCGTCGCGTGCCTCGGCAAAATTGGCCAGCTCGCGGTAGGTGCGGGCCAGCAGCAGCCAACCTTCGATGTCTTCCGGGTCCGCGTCCAGGCGCTCTCGCAACTTGTCCGCCGCAGCGGCCAGATCGGGCGCGTCCTGACCCGGCTGGGTCGACGGACCGGGGCCCGTTGCGGACGGCCGGGCGTCGGCAGTGAAGCTCAGCGCACGTGGCTCACCAATCAGTTTGTAGACGCCCAGGGTCGCCGGCGGCACGATCAGCGCGAGCAATACAGCGGTCACCTTGGCCGCATTGCTGCGGCTGGGCAGGGCCCCGGGTTGGTCAACCAGCTCCAGCAGCTGTGTGGAGAGCTGCTGGCGGCGCGATTCCAGATCGGCGTCATCAATCAGACCGTCATTGTGGGCCTGCTTGAGGGTCTCCAGGCGCCGCCGCAGATCGGCTGCCTGAGCGTTGATCGCCGAACCGCCCGGCTGACGCAACAGCGGCCAAAGCAGCAGAGCCAGGGCAACGACGACGGTCAGCCCTGCCAGCAACAAGAAGGATGAAGTCACCAGTCTATGTCCTCGGAAATCGGCATCGGATTGTCGCCGGCGGCGACGCGACGGCGGCGCAGGTGTACGGCAACGGCCACGCCGCCGATCACCAGGATCAGCAGCGGGCCCAGCCACAGCAGCAGGTTCTTGCCGCTGAACACCGGCCGGTAGAGCACGAACTCGCCGTAGCGCTCGACCAGGAAGGCGACGATCTCGTCATCGCTGCGGCCGGCCTGCATCTGCTCGAAGATTTCCTTGCGCAGGTCCTTGGCAATCAGCGCATCGGAATCGGCCAGATTCTGGTTCTGGCACTGCACGCAGCGCAGCTCGGCGACCAGCACCCGGAAACGGTCTTCCTGGTCCTTGTCAGCGAAGGGCAGGGGGTCGATGGCGAAGGCGCTGGAGGCGATCAGCAGGCCGATCAGGCACAGCAGGGCACGCATCAGTTCTTGCTCCCACGCAGTCGCGGCAGGATTTCCTGCTCCATGATCTCGGGACTGATCGCCCCGACCACCTTGTAGCGGATGATGCCCTGCGCATCGACAACGAAGCTCTCCGGCGCACCGGTGATGCCGAAATCGATGCCCAGACGCCCGTCCGGGTCCCAGATGATCTCGGCGTAGGGATCGCCGAAGCGATTGAGCCAGGCCAGCGCGTCCTCGCGCTGATCGCGATAGTTCAGGCCGACCAGCTTGAGCGCGCCGCGCTTGGCATAGGCATCGAGCACCGGATGCTCAACCCGGCAGCTAAGACACCAGCTGGCGAAGACGTTGAGCAGATAAGGTTCACCGGCCAGTGACTGGCTGGCAATGGGTACCCCGGGCTCACGCAGCTTGGTCGCCTCAAAAGCCGGCACCGGCTTGTCCAGGAAAGTCGAGGGCAAGATCGTGGGATCCTTGCCGAGGCCGCTCCACAGCAGCACCGCCAGTCCCAGAAACAGCCCCAGGGGGATGAACAATCGGGCAATCATGCAGCAACCTCGCCCGTGCCGACCGCCGGCCGCTTGAGCTCGACCCGGCGATACAGGCGCCGTTCGCTGGCCGAAACGATGCCGCCGATGGTCATGAAGATCGCGCCCAGCCAGATCCAGCGGATCATCGGCTTGTAGTACAGCCGCACTGCCCAGGCGTCGTTGGCGCCGACCGGCTCGCCCAGGGCGACATAAAGATCGCGCATCAGGCCCGGGTCGATCGCCGCCTCGGTCATCACCTGCCCGCCCTGGTAACCGCGCTTTTGCGGGCGCAGCTCGGCGACCAGGTCATCACCCTTGAGAATCTGGATCTGAGCTTCGTCGGCGCGGAAGTTGGGGCCTTCGAAATGGCGCATGGCGATGAAGCGGAAGCGGTAGTCGCCGATCGACTGCTCCTGACCGGGCTCCAGCCGGACATCGCGCTCGACGCTCAGCGACTCGGTCAGCATCACTCCGATCACAAACACCGCAACGCCGAGGTGACCGAGGGTCATTCCCAGCATCTCGGCAGTGAGCAGCTTCTGGCCGGCATTGCGGCGCTGTATCCGGCGCCAGAGGAAGTGGCCGGTGCCAAGGGCTACCCACAGCGCGCCCACCAGCCCGATCGCGGCGCGGGCCGATTCACCGCCGCTGATCCAGGCCCACAGCAGGCCCAGTACGGCCGCAGCGACGGCGATCCAGCGCAGCGGCTGCAAGATCGCCGACCAGCGATCGCCCTGCCAGCGGGTCAATGGGCCCAGCGGCAACAGCACGATCATCGGCGCCATCAGCAGCACGAACAGGGTGCCGAAATAGGGCGGTCCTACCGAGACCTTGCCGAGCCCGGCCGCGTCGGCAATCAGCGGATACAGCGTGCCCAGCAGCACCATCGCGCAGGCGCTGGACAGCAGCAAGTTGTTGATCAGGATCAGCGCCTCGCGGGAGCACCAGGGGATCGCCGGTCCACCGGCGACCCGCGGTGCGCGCACCGCATAGATCAGCAGCGCGCCGCCAGTGATCACGCCGAGGAAGATCAGGATGAACAGTCCGCGGGTGGGATCGCTGGCGAAGGCGTGAACGCTGGTCAGCACGCCAGAGCGGACCAGGAAGGTGCCGAGCAGGCTGAGGCTGAAGGCCGCGATCGACAGCAGCAGGGTCCACGCGCGCAGGGTGCCGCGTTTTTCGGTGACCGCCTGCGAATGGATCAGCGCGGCGCCGACCAGCCAGGGCATGAAGGAAGCGTTCTCCACCGGGTCCCAGAACCACCAGCCGCCCCAGCCGCGTTCGTAATAGGCCCAGTAGGAACCCATGGCGATGCCCGCC